>DASVUG010000188.1:0-2432 GCA_036387155.1 Pseudonocardia sp.
AGGCCACGGCGGGGCCGACGGCCAGTGCGGCCGCGAGGGCGAACGCTCCGGTGAGGGTGCGGGGTCGCATCGGTACTCCTGGTGAGGGGATCGGGTGAACCTTTCCTCCCCTTTACCGGCGCCGGCCCGGCGCCGGATGCACGCGTCCGGTCACGGATCGGTCGCGGTGCGCGCCGGATCAGCCCCAGGCCGCGCGGCGGGGGTCGCCCGAGGTGCTCACCCGGCGCGCCGCGGCGAACAGGACGACGACCGACGCGACGGCCGCGGCCACCCCGACCGCGGGTGGCGGACCGTCCAGGGCGATCCCGACCAACGCCCAGACCGCCGCCGCGGCGTAGCCGACCACCGCAGTCCCGAAGGTCGTCACGCTCGCCGCGATGCCGGCCACGACGAGCAGCATCAGCACGGCGGCGATGGTGGCCAGCGCGCCGTCGCCGGGCAGGCCCAGGCGCACGCCGGTGGCCGCCGTGCCGGCGACCACCGCGAGCGACACCCACCCCGTGTAGAGCGCGACGGGGAACCGCAGCGCGGCGCGCTCGAGGGTGTCGGCGGCCCGCTCCCGGCTCAGCCGCCCGAACACCCGCGCCAGCACCGCGAGCAGCGCCACGATCAGCAGCTCGGCGAGCAGCACCGACCGCGTGGAGAAGGCGAGGATCCACGCGGCGTTCAGCGCGGCCGACGCCGCGAGCCACCAGCCGGTCGCGCGGTGGACCTCGCGGCCGCGCTGCGCGGGCAGCAGCTGGTAGACCGCGTAGCCGAGGAAGCCCAGGTAGATCGGGCCCCAGATCAGGAACGCCCAGTCCGCCGGCAGCACGGGCGATCGGTACGAGCGCGCCACGACCCCGACCGACTCCCCCACCGCGCCGGCGCCCCCCAGGCCGGCCGCGACGAGCTGGACGACGGCCAGCGCCAGCACGGCGGCGCCCCGGGTGCGGTCCGTGGTCGTGGAACGTCCGGCGGTGAGGGGCATGCGGCACATTCTCGCGGCGTCGTCGCCCGGGGGGCCACTCGACCTTCCGGCGCGGCCGGTCCGCGGTCGGGCCCGGCCGCCGGCGGCTACTTCAGCAGCAGCACGCCGAGGCGCCGGGAGGCGACGACGAGGCCGACGACGATCATCACCAGGAAGTACGACAGGTGGCCGAGCAGGCCGGCCGTCACCGCGCCCGTCGTCAGCCCGCGCATGAGCTCGACGGCGTGGAACAGCGGCATGAGCTCGACGAGGACCTGCAGCCAGCGCGGGTAGACCGAGAGCGGGTAGAAGGTGGTGGCGAACAGGAACATCGGCAGGATCGCCAGCGTCACGAGGTCGAAGTCCTGCCACGAGCGCATCCAGGTGGTGGCGGCCATGCCGACCGCGGCGAACGCCAGTGCGACCACCAGCGCCGCGGGCAGCGCCAGCAGCGCCCACGGCGAGGTGAGCAGCCCGAACCCGCCCATGATCATCAGGAAGCCGGCGGCGTAGAGGCCGCCGCGGACCAGCGACCACCCCATCTCGCCGAGCGCGATGTCCACCGGGCCCAGCGGCGTGGCCAGCATGGCGTCGTAGAGGCGGTTGTACTTGAGCTTGAAGAAGAACCCGAACGTCGCGTCGAACACCGCCCCGTTCATCGCCGACGCGGCCAGCAGGCCCGGCGCGATGAACGCCGCGTAGGAGATCGGGCGGCCGTCGGGCCCGGGCAGCGCGCCGACGAGGGCGCCGAGCCCCTGCCCCATCGCGACCAGGTAGAACACCGGCTCGGTGAACCCGGAGGCGAAGACGAGCCACGTCCGGCGCGACACCGTCGCCGAGCGCAGCAGCACCGCCCGCGCCCGCCCGGCGTAGGTGCCGCCCGGCAGCAACCGCACCAGCAGCGGCACCGGCGGCACCTCGACGCTCAGCGGGGCCATCGCGACCCCGCCGGTCGAGGACGCCGGTGCCGTCCGCGGAGGACGACGGAACGGGGAGGGCTCACCGGTGCAACCTCCGCCGGAAGCGCCGCACGCCGACCGCCGTGCCCGCGGCGAGCAGGGCCAGCAGGAACGCCACGTGCCCGAGCGCCGCGACCGGGGCGACCCCGCCGAGCACGGCCGCCCGGGCGAGCTCGGTGCCGTGCCAGAGCGGCGACGCCCACGTCACCGGCCGCACCCACACGGGCAGGTTCGCCACCGGGAAGAACGTGCCGGAGAACAGCGTCATCGGGATGAGCACGAGGCGGAACAGGACGTTGAAGGCCGAGCCCTCGTCGTGCACCCCCGCGGTGAACGCCGCCACCAGCGCCGCGACCGCGGCCCCGGCGACCACCGCCGCCAGCAGCGACAGCACGATGCCGGATGAGCGCACCCCGCCGAACAGCGCGATGAGCGCCACGTACACCGCCCCCGAGCCGGCGATCTTGAGCGCCGTCCAGACCAGGTGCCCGGCCAGGACCTGGCCCGGGGAGATGGGCGTGGCC
>DASVUG010000189.1:0-3982 GCA_036387155.1 Pseudonocardia sp.
CGCCTGTCCACCATCGCGCGCGGCGGCGCCGCGTGCACCACCCACGTACCGCTCGGGGTTCCCGAACCCCCCGTGCGGCCGGTCACCACCACCACGACCCGCCCCTCGGGGCGGGACGACCAGGGAGGCAGTCCCGCATGACGACCGCTCCGGAGCGTCCCAGCGCTCCCCTCACGCAGGAGGAGACGCTCGCCACCCTCGGCCGCTACGACTTCGGCTGGTCCGACTCCGACGCCGCCGGGTCCTCGGCGCGCCGCGGGCTGTCGGCCGACGTCGTCGCCGACATCTCCCGGTTGAAGGACGAGCCCGAGTGGATGCTGGAGTTCCGGCAGAAGGCGCTGGGCCTGTTCGAGCGCAAGCCCATGCCGCGCTGGGGCGCGGACCTGTCGGGCATCGACTTCGACAACATCAAGTACTTCGTGCGCTCCACCGAGAAGCAGGCGACGTCCTGGGACGAGCTGCCCGCCGACATCAAGAACACCTACGACAAGCTGGGCATCCCCGAGGCCGAGAAGGCCCGGCTGGTGTCGGGCGTGGCCGCGCAGTACGAGTCCGAGGTCGTCTACCACCAGATCCGCGAGGACCTGGAGGAGCAGGGCGTCATCTTCCTCGACACCGACTCGGGGCTGCGCGAGCACCCGGAGCTGTTCCGCGAGTACTTCGGCTCGGTCATCCCGGCCGGGGACAACAAGTTCTCGGCGCTGAACTCGGCGGTGTGGTCGGGCGGGTCGTTCGTCTACGTGCCGCCGGGCGTGCACGTCGACATCCCGCTGCAGGCCTACTTCCGGATCAACACCGAGAACATGGGCCAGTTCGAGCGCACGCTGATCGTCGTGGACGAGGGCGCGTACGTGCACTACGTCGAGGGCTGCACCGCGCCGATCTACAAGTCGGACTCGCTGCACTCGGCCGTCGTCGAGATCGTCGTGAAGAAGGGCGGCCGCTGCCGCTACACGACCATCCAGAACTGGTCGAACAACGTCTACAACCTGGTGACCAAGCGCGCCAAGGCCGAGGAGGGCGCGACCATGGAGTGGGTCGACGGCAACCTCGGCTCCAAGGTCACCATGAAGTACCCGGCGGTCTACCTGATGGGCGAGCACGCCAAGGGCGAGGTGCTGTCCATCGCGTTCGCCGGCGAGGGCCAGCACCAGGACGCCGGGGCGAAGATGGTGCACCTGGCGCCGCACACGTCCTCGACGATCATCAGCAAGTCGGTGGCGCGCGGCGGTGGCCGGACGTCGTACCGGGGCCTGGTGCAGGTGCAGCCGCGGGCGCACCACAGCCGCTCGACGGTCAAGTGCGACGCGCTGCTGGTCGACACGATCAGCCGCAGCGACACCTACCCCTACGTCGACGTCCGCAACGACGACGTGACGATGGGCCACGAGGCCACGGTCTCCAAGGTCAGCGACGACCAGCTCTTCTACCTGATGAGCCGCGGGCTGAGCGAGGACGAGGCCATGGCGATGGTCGTGCGCGGGTTCGTCGAGCCCATCGCGCGCGAGCTCCCGATGGAGTACGCGCTGGAGCTGAACCGCCTCATCGAGCTGCAGATGGAGGGCAGCGTCGGATGACGGGGCCGAGGATCACCGCGCCGGAGCCGACGCCGGCCCCCGTGCCCGAGGTCGCGGGCCTGGCGCCCGAGCTCAAGAGCGCCAAGCGCGACCAGGGCGTCGTCCCGCAGGCCTCGGCCGGCGAGCGGTTCACCTCCTACGACCTCGAGGCCTTCGAGGTCCCGGGGGGCCGCGAGGAGAACTGGCGGTTCACCCCGCTGCGGCGGCTGCGCGGGCTGCACGACGGGTCGGCGCGCCTGGACGGCGCGGCGACCGTCGACGTCGCCGCTGCCGACGGCGGCGCCGCCGGCACCGGGGTCACCGTCGAGCGGGTGGACCGGGGCGACCCGCGGGTCGGCGAGGGCGGCGTCCCGGCCGACCGCGTCGCCGCGCAGGCCTGGGCGTCGGCCGCGGACGTCACGCTGGTGACACTGGACGGCACCCCGGCACCGTTGTCGATCACGGTGACGGGCCCGGGCGCGGGGGCCTCGGCGGCGCTGCACCTGCAGCTGCGCACCCGCCCGCACGCCGAGGCCACGGTCGTGCTCACCCACGTCGGGTCGGGCGCGCTGGCGGACAACCTCGAGGTCGTGCTGGGTGACGGGTCGCGGCTGACGCTGGTCGTGACCGACGAGTGGGCCGACGACGCCGTGCACGCCTCCGGCCAGCACCTGGCCGTGGGCCGCGACGCGACCCTGAAGGTCGTGTCGGTGGCGCTGGGCGGCGAC
This sequence comes from Pseudonocardia sp., assembly GCA_036387155.1. Classification (GTDB taxonomy): domain Bacteria; phylum Actinomycetota; class Actinomycetes; order Mycobacteriales; family Pseudonocardiaceae; genus Pseudonocardia. Next base: position 2,285 of record DASVUG010000189.1, read on the forward strand.
CTGGTGCGCAGCAGCGCCACGGTGGCGTTCCGGGGGCCGGGCGGTGACGTCGCGCTGTCCGGTCTGGGCTACGCCGACGCGGGGCAGCACCTGGAGCAGCGCCTGCTCGTCGACCACGCGGTGCCGAACTGCCGCTCGGACGTGCTCTACAAGAACGCCCTGCAGGGCGACGGGGCGCACACCGTCTGGATCGGCGACGTGCTGATCCGGGCCGCGGCCGAGAACACCGAGACCTTCGAGTTCAACCGCAACCTCGTGCTCACCGAGCACGCCCGCGCGGACTCGGTGCCGAACCTGGAGATCGAGACCGGCGAGATCGTCTCCGCCGGCCACGCCAGCGCCACCGGCCGGTTCGACGACGAGCAGCTGTTCTACCTGCAGAGCCGCGGCATCCCCGAGGACGTCGCGCGCCGCCTGGTCGTCCGCGGCTTCTTCGGCGAGATCCTCGGCCGGCTGCCGCTGCCGGAGCTGCGCGAGCGGCTCGAGGCCGCGATCGAGGCCGAGCTCGCCGTCACCGGCGTCTAGACGGCTCCGCCGAGCCGCACACCACCACGAACCCGGAGCACCCGAAGAACATGTCCACCCTGGAAATCACGGACCTGCACGCCGAGGTGGCCGCCGAGGGCGGCGCCAAGGAGATCCTCAAGGGCGTCGACCTCACCGTCCGCGCCGGCGAGACCCACGCGATCATGGGTCCGAACGGCTCGGGCAAGTCGACGCTCGCCTACGCCGTTGCGGGGCACCCGAAGTACGTCATCACCGGCGGCTCGGTCACCCTCGACGGCGAGGACGTCCTCGCGATGACCGTCGACGAGCGCGCCCGCGCGGGCCTGTTCCTCGCGATGCAGTACCCGGTGGAGGTGCCGGGCGTGTCCACGGCGAACTTCCTGCGCTCGGCGGCCACCGCCGTTCGCGGCGAGGCGCCGAAGCTGCGGACCTGGGTCAAGGAGGTCAAGCAGGCCATGGCCGAGCTCGACATCGACCCGGACTTCGCCGAGCGCAACGTCAACGAGGGCTTCTCCGGCGGCGAGAAGAAGCGCCACGAGGTGCTGCAGCTCGCGCTGCTCAAGCCCCGGATCGCGATCCTCGACGAGACGGACTCGGGCCTCGACGTCGACGCCCTGCGGGTGGTCAGCGAGGGCGTGAACCGCTTCAAGGCCGCCGGTGACGTCGGCGTCCTGCTGATCACGCACTACACCCGCATCCTCAAGCACATCACCCCGGACGTCGTGCACGTCTTCGCGGGCGGGCGCATCGTCGAGTCCGGCGGTGCCGAGCTGGCGGACGAGCTGGAGACCCACGGCTACGTGAAGTACGCCGGGGTGCCGGAGGCGGCGGTGTGATGACGGCGCTCGCCACCGCCCCGGCCCTCGACGTCGCGACGATCCGGGCCGACTTCCCGATCCTGTCGCGGACGGTGCGCGGCGGCCGTCCCCTGGTCTACCTGGACTCCGGGGCGACCTCCCAGCGCCCGCGGCCGGTGCTCGACGCCGAACGGGCGTTCACCGAGCGGCACAACGCCGCCGTGCACCGCGGCGCGCACCAGCTCGCCGAGGAGGCCACCGACGCCTACGAGGCGGCCCGCGCGCGGATCGCCGCGTTCGTCGGGGTGCGCGCCGACGAGGTGGTGTTCACCAAGAACGCCACCGAGGGGATCAACCTCGTCGCCTACGCCTTCGGCAACGCGACGGTGCGCGC
>DASVUG010000190.1:0-23324 GCA_036387155.1 Pseudonocardia sp.
CGGAACATGACGGTGTTCGAGCACGAGGGCCGGCTGCTGATCGTCGACTGCGGGGTGCTGTTCCCCGCGGAGGACTCGCCCGGCGTCGACCTCATCCTGCCGGACTTCCGCGCCATCGAGGAGCGCCTCGACGACGTCGACGCGCTCGTGCTCACCCACGGCCACGAGGACCACATCGGCGCGGTGCCGTTCCTGCTGCGCCAGCGCCCGGACCTGACGGTCGTCGGGTCGCGGTTCACCCTCGCCCTGGTCGCGGAGAAGTGCAAGGAGCACCGGCTCACCCCGCACCTGCTCGAGGTGGCCGAAGGGGCTCGCCTGCGGCACGGGCACTGGGACTGCGAGTACTTCGCGGTGAACCACTCCATCCCGGACGCCCTGGCGGTCGCGATCCGCACGTCGGCCGGGCTGGTCCTGCACACCGGCGACATCAAGCTGGACCAGCTGCCGCTCGACGGGCGCCTGACCGACCTCGCCGGCTTCTCCCGGCTGGGCGACGAGGGCGTGGACCTGTTCCTCGTCGACTCGACGAACGCCGAGATCCCCGGCTTCGTCACCGCCGAGCGCGAGATCGGGCCGGTGATCGAGGGCGTCTTCAGCCGCTCGCCGTCGCGGATCATCGTGGCCTGCTTCGCCAGCCACGTGCACCGCGTCCAGCAGGTGCTCGACGCCGCGGCCGCGCACGGGCGCCGCGTCGCGCTCGTCGGCCGCTCGATGGTGCGCAACATGGGCATCGCGGCCGATCTCGGGTTCCTGAACGTCCCGGACGGGCTGCTCGTCGACCTCGACGACGCGATGGCCCTGCCCGACGACGAGCTGGTGCTCGTCTCCACGGGGTCGCAGGGCGAGCCGCTGTCGGCCCTGTCGCGGATGGCGCGGGGGGACCACCGCTCGGTGAGCATCCGTCCGGACGACACGATCGTGCTGGCCAGCTCGCTGATCCCGGGCAACGAGACGGCCGTGTTCACGGTGATCAACGGGCTCACGCGCCTGGGCGCGACGGTGGTGCACCAGGGCAACGCGAAGGTGCACGTCTCCGGGCACGCCCCGGCCGGCGAGCTGCTGTTCCTCTACAACGCCGTGCGGCCCAGCAACGTCATGCCGGTGCACGGGGAGTGGCGCCACATCCGCGCCAACGGTGCGCTGGCGGCGCGGACGGGCGTGCCCGAGGAGTGCGTCGTGCTCGCCGAGGACGGCGTCGTGGTCGACCTCGTCGACGGCCGCGCGTCGATCACCGGGCGGGTCGAGGTCGGCCGGGTGTACGTGGACGGGAACTCGGTCGGCGACATCGGCGAGGGCACCCTGAGCGACCGGCTGGTGCTCGGCGAGGGCGGCTTCGTGCAGATCACGGTGGCCGTGGACGCGACGACGGGACGGGCCGTGTCGCGCCCGACGATCGCCGGGCGCGGCTTCTCCGACGACCCGAAGGCGCTCGACGCCGTGCTGCCGCTGGTGGAGATGGAGCTCTCCCGCACCGAGGCCGAGGGGGTCACGGACACCCAGCGCATCGCCCAGGCCGTGCGGCGCGTGGTCGGCCGCTGGGTGGGGGAGACCTACCGCCGCCGCCCGGTGTTCGTGCCGGTGGTCATCGCGGTGTAGCCCGGTCGGACGGCCGCGACCACCACCACCCGCGAGTGGTGGTGGTCGGTCGCGAGTCGGAGCCGGGCCGCGGGGTGATCGCCCGATAACCTCGGGTGCATGGCAGGACGAACGACGACGGGCGGCCGCACGCGGTCGCGGGCGGGCGCCGCGCGCGGCGGGGCGCGCAAGCCGCCCGCGCGCCGCCCGGCCCGCCGGCCCGCCGCGCGCCGCCCCGCCCGGCGCGGCCCGGACCCGCTGGACCGGATGATCGACGGCGTCGGCCGCGGGGTCGCCGGGCTCGCCCGCGGCGTCGGCCGCGGGCTCGGCCGCACCCGCGAGATCGACCCCGAGTTCCGGCGCGACGGGCTCGGGGTGCTGTGCCTCGTGGCCGCGGTCGTCCTGGCCGCGGGGGCCTGGTGGGGCGCGGGCGGCCCGGTCGGCCGGGGCCTCGCGACGGCGCTCGACGCCGTGTTCGGGCGGGTCGGCGCGGTCGTCCCGCTCCTCGTGCTGGTCGTCGGCGTGGTCCTGATGGCCACCGAGCCCTACCGCGAGGGCCGGCCCCGGGTCGTCGTCGGACTCCTGCTGCTGTTCCTGGGCGGCTGCGGGCTCGTCCACCTGGCCGCGGGCGCCACCGAGGACCCGGCGACCTGGTCGGACGGCGGCGGGGCCGTCGGCTACGTCGCGGCGACGCCGCTGGCCACCGGGCTCACGGTGTGGGTCGCGGTGCCCGTCCTGCTGCTCCTGTCGTGCTTCGCGGTGCTCGTGCTGACGGGGACCCCGGTGCGCGAGGTGCCCGAGCGGCTCCGGCGGCTGGCCGGCCGCGGCCGGCCCGACGACGGCGAGGACACCGAGGACACCGAGGACGCCGACGGGACGTTCGCCGACGATCCCGCCGTCGACGCCACCGACGCCACGCCGCCGCGGCGGCGGCCCTCCCGCCGCCGGCAGGCCGCGTCGGCCGAGCCCGAGCCCGTCGAGGCCGGCGCTGCCGGCGACGCCGTCGATCCCGGCGCACCCGAGGACCCCGCTCCGACCCCCGCCCCGCCCCGCCGCCCCACCCGCCCGGTCGTCGCGACCCCGCCGGCCGCGGACGAGGCGGACGGCGCGGTGGGGGAGCAGCTCCGGATGGCGATGCGCGAGCCCGCGGGCGAGTCGACCTACGCGCTGCCGCCCAGCGACCTGCTGCCGACCGGCCCCGTGCCGAAGACCCGCAGCGTCGCGAACGACGCCATGATCGAGGCGATCAGCGGCGTGCTGGAGCAGTTCAACGTCGACGCGCAGGTCACGGGGTTCACCCGCGGCCCGACGGTCACCCGCTACGAGATCGAGGTGGGTCCGGGCGTCAAGGTCGAGAAGATCACCCAGCTGCAGCGCAACATCTCCTACGCCGTGGCGACCGACAACGTCCGGCTGCTCGCGCCGATCCCCGGCAAGTCCGCCGTCGGCATCGAGGTGCCCAACACCGACCGCGAGATGGTCCGCCTGGGCGACGTGCTGCGCAGCGGCAACGCGCGCAACGAGGCGCACCCGCTGGGGATCGGGCTGGGCAAGGACATCGAGGGCCACTTCCTCGTGGCCAACCTCGCGAAGATGCCGCACCTGCTCGTCGCCGGCTCGACGGGCTCGGGCAAGTCCAGCTTCGTGAACTCGATGCTGGTCTCGCTGCTGTCGCGGGCCACCCCGGACGAGGTCCGGATGATCCTCATCGACCCGAAGATGGTCGAGCTGACCCCGTACGAGGGCATCCCGCACCTGATCACGCCCATCATCACCCAGCCGAAGAAGGCGGCGGCGGCGCTGGCCTGGCTGGTGGAGGAGATGGAGCAGCGCTACCAGGACATGCAGGTCAACCGGGTGCGCCACGTCGACGACTTCAACCGCAAGGTCCGCACCGGGGAGATCACCGCTCCGCCCGGCAGCGAGCGGGAGTACCGGCCCTACCCCTACATCCTGTGCATCGTCGACGAGCTGGCCGACCTGATGATGACCGCCCCCCGCGACGTCGAGGACGCCGTCGTCCGGATCACCCAGAAGGCGCGCGCCGCCGGGATCCACCTGGTGCTCGCCACCCAGCGCCCGTCGGTCGACGTCGTCACCGGCCTGATCAAGACGAACGTGCCGTCCCGGCTGGCCTTCGCCACGTCGTCGCTGACGGACAGCCGCGTGATCCTGGACCAGCCGGGCGCCGAGAAGCTCATCGGCATGGGCGACGGGCTCTACCTGCCGATGGGCGCGAGCAAGCCCGTCCGCATGCAGGGCGCCTACGTCAGCGACGAGGAGATCTCCTCGGTCGTCGCGTTCACCAAGGACCAGGCCGAGCCCACCTACACCGAGGGCGTCACCGCGGCCAAGGCCGGGGAGGCCGGCGGCAACAAGGAGATCGACGCCGACATCGGCGACGACCTGGACCTCCTGCTGCAGGCCACCGAGCTGATCGTGACCTCGCAGTTCGGGTCGACGTCGATGCTGCAGCGCAAGCTGCGGGTCGGCTTCGCCAAGGCCGGCCGGCTGATGGACCTGCTGGAGACCCGCGGCGTCGTCGGCCCGTCCGAGGGGTCCAAGGCGCGCGACGTCCTGATCAAGCCGGACGAGCTGGACGGCGCGCTGTACCTGATCAGGAACGGGAGCGCGCCGGAACCGGACGACGAGCCCTGATCCACCTCGCCCCCACGTCCGTGAGCGGGCGGGGATCCCGCCGGGACGGCGGCCGCAGCGCCCACGAGGCCAGCCCCAGCACGCCCAGCACGAACGGGGTGAGCACGGCCCCCGCCGTGTCCCCGACGAGCAGGTGGCACGCGGACGCGCCGAAGTACACGAAGGTGAGCCCCGCGTACGCCCACTCCTTGAGCCGCGGGAGACCCGGGGCCAGCAGCGCGGCCAGGGCCAGGCACTTGGCGACGCCCAGGACGTCGGCGAAGTAGTCCGGGAACTGCAACGTGCCCAGCACCTGCACCACGGTCGGGTTCCGGGCGAAGTCCCACTGGATGCCCAGGGCCGTCTCGGCGAGCACCGGTGCGCTCACCACCCAGTAGACCGCCTTCCGACGCGTGGTGTCCGGTCCGGTGAATCCGGGCTGTCCGATCGCCTGCATCCGTCGCTCCGTGTTCGTCGAGACGTGGCGCGGCCCGGGGTGGGCCGCTGCGTCCCTGACTCCGCCCGCCCACCGGATGTGACGGCGGCGCGGGCGGCCGGCGTGGCCGCGGCCGCGTCGGCTACAGCCGCAGCAGCATCCGGACGTTGCCCAGCGTGTTCGGCTTGACGTGGGCGAGGTCGAGGAACTCCGCGACGCCCGCGTCGTAGCTGCGCAGCATGGCCGCGAAGACGTCCGGGGGCACCGGGGTGCCGTCGATCTCGGTGAAGCCGTGGCGGGCGAAGAACTTCTCCTCGAACGTCAGCACGAAGATCCGCCGCAACCCCAGGTCGCGGCCGCGGGCGACCAGGGCCGAGACGATGGCGTGGCCGACGCCGCGGCCGACCGCGCGCGGGTCGACCGCGACCGTGCGGATCTCGCCGAGGTCCTCCCACAGCACGTGCAGCGCGCCGCACCCGACGACCTCCCCGTCGAGCTCGCCGACGAGGAACTCCTGCACCGACTCGTAGAGGGTGACGGTCTCCTTGGCGAGCAGCACGCGGCCGGCGTAGCCGTCCACGAGGGCCTTGATCGTGGCCACGTCCGCCGTCCGCGCCGCCCGGACAGCCACCTCGCCCATGGCGCGGAGTCTAGATCGACATCGGGGGGAAGTACCCTCTGACCCGTGGTCTCCCCCGCAAAGCCGCTGCGTGCCGCCCTGCTCACCCTCGGCTGCGCCCGCAACGAGGTCGACTCCGAGGAGCTGGCCGGGCGGCTCACGGGCAGCGGCTGGGAGCTGGTCGACCCGGACGGCCCGGGACCGGACGGGGCGGGGGCCGCCGACGTCATCCTCGTCAACACCTGCGGGTTCGTCGAGCAGGCCAAGAAGGACTCGATCGACACGCTGCTCGCCGCCGCGGACGTCGCGCAGGACACGGGGGCGAAGGTCGTCGCCGTCGGCTGCCTGGCCGAGCGGTACGGCGCCGAGCTCGCCGCGAGCCTGCCGGAGGCGGACGCGGTGCTCGGCTTCGACGCCTACCCGGACCTCGCCGCGCGCCTGGGCGACGTGCTCGGCGGGCACGCCCCGGCCCCGCACGTCCCGGTCGACCGGCGCACCCTGCTGCCGATCTCCCCGGTGCAGCGCCCGGCCGCGGCCGCGGACCTCGACATCCCCGGGCACGCCTGGCTGCCCCGGTCGCGGGTGCGGCTCAGCGACAAGCCCTACGCCCCGCTCAAGCTCGCGTCGGGCTGCGACCGCCGCTGCGCGTTCTGCGCGATCCCGTCGTTCCGCGGCGCGTTCGTCTCCCGCCCGCCCGCCGAGGTGCTGGGCGAGGCGGCCTGGCTCGCCGGGCAGGGGGTACGCGAGGCCGTGCTCGTCAGCGAGAACTCCACCTCGTACGGCAAGGACCTGCCCGGCGGTACCCGCGCGCTGGTCGAGCTGCTGCCGGCGCTGGCCGCCGTGCCCGGACTGGACCGCGTGCGCCTGTCGTACCTGCAGCCTGCCGAGGTGCGCCCGGACCTGCTGCGGGCGATCGCGACGACGCCCGGCGTGGCGCCCTACTTCGACCTGTCGTTCCAGCACGCGAGCCCCGCGGTGCTGCGCCGCATGCGCCGCTTCGGCTCCACCGCGCACTTCCTCGACCTCTGCGACCGCATCCGGGCACTGGCCCCCGAGGCCGGGATCCGCAGCAACGTCATCGTCGGGTTCCCCGGCGAGACCGACGACGACGTCGCGGAGCTCGAGGCGTTCCTGACCTCGGCCCGGCTCGACGCGGTCGGCGTGTTCGGCTACTCCGACGAGGAGGGCACCGAGGCCGCCGGGTACCCCGACAAGGTCCCCGACGCCGAGGTCGCGGCCCGGGTGTCGCGGATCGCCGCGCTGGTCGACGAGCTCATGACGCAGCGCGCCGAGGACCGCGTCGGCAGCGAGGTCACCGTGCTGGTCGAGCAGGCCGAGGACGACGACTTCGAGTGCACCGGCCGCGCCGCCCACCAGGCCCCCGAGGTCGACGGCGAGTGCGTGCTGGAGCGGGGGTCCGGGCTGAGCGCGGGGGACCTCGTCACCTGTGTCGTCACCGGGACCGAGGGGGCGGACCTGCTGGTGTCGCCGCGGGCCCTCGTCCCGCGCAGCGCCGCGACGGCCGGCCCGTGAGCTCGCCGACGGCGGGGGCGCCGCCGCTGCTCAACATCGCGAACGTGCTGACGGTCGTGCGGCTGGTCCTGGTACCGGTGTTCCTCGTCGCGCTGTTCGTCGACCACGGGCGCAGCGTCGAGTGGCGCCTCGTCGCGTTCGGCGTCTTCGCCGTGGCCGCCTTCACCGACCGGCTCGACGGGGAGCTGGCCCGCCGCCGCGGGCTGGTCACCGAGTTCGGCACGGTGGTCGACCCCATCGCCGACAAGGCGCTGATCGGCTCCGCGCTCGTCGGGCTCTCCGTGCTGGACCTGGTGCCGTGGTGGGTCACCGTCGTCATCATGGGCCGCGAGATCGCCATCACGCTGTTGCGCTTCGCCGTGCTGCGCCACGGGATCATCCCCGCCAGCCGCGGCGGGAAGGCCAAGACGCTGGTGCAGTCGCTCGCGATCGGGTTCTACCTGGTCCCGCTGCCCGAGCTGCTCGTGCCCGGCCTGCTGGCCACCGACACGCCGGTCGCCTGGCTGCGCGGCACGCTGCTCGCCGCGGCGCTCGTGCTCGCCGTCGTCACCGGCGTGGACTACGTGCTCCAGGCGCTCCGCCTGCGGGCGGCCCCGCCCGCGGCCGCCGGCGCCCCGGACCGGCCCCGCACCGAGGACGCGGCCTGACGTGCGGCGGCTCCGCGCCCCGGCGGGCGCGCCGCCGGCGTTCGCCAGGAGCGGACGGGGCGGCGCGCGTCGTGCGGCGACGCGGCGACGCGGCGCCCGGTAGCGTGAGACCACGGCGCCGGCCCGGTCGGGGCGCCGCGCCCGGTCGGGTGTGGTCGGACGAGGGAGTGGTCGGATGGCTCTGCTGCTGAGGGAGGCGATCGGCGCCGGCCTGCGGCAGGCCCGCACCGCCCGGCGGCGCACGCTGCGCGACGTCTCCCGGCGCGCCCGGGTGAGCCTGGGCTACCTGTCGGAGGTCGAGCGCGGCCGCAAGGAGGCGTCCAGCGAGCTGCTGGCCGCGATCTGCGACGCGCTGGACGTCGCCCTGGCGGACCTGCTCGCCGAGGCGGCGCACGCCCTCGCCCGCGAGTCGGCGGTGCCGCGCCTGCCCATCGGCCTGCGGCAGACCGACCTGCGGCTCGCCGGCACCGACACGCCCCTGCTCGGCGCGCCGCCCGCGCCCGTCCCGCTGCCGCCCGGCCGGCCCGTCGCGCGCGCCGCGGCGTAGGGACGACGCCTGCCCGGAGCCCGTGCCGAGGCCGCGCGGAGCCGGTACGACGTCGGTGTGGCCCGGTCCGGCGCGGCGTCGGGACGGTCCATGCGCGGGCCTGGCCTGCCCCGTCCCCCGGCTCCCGGTAACCTCGGGCCCTCGGGGACGTCCCCGAGGCGTTCCCTGAGAAGATCCCGATAACGGTCCCGACCGGTGGAAAGCCGCGGCGGTCGGGTGCCACGATGGGCGCAGAGCGCCGGCGGCACGGTCCGGTGGCGGACGGTGTCGTACCCGGAGGTAGGCGGAGGTCATGGCCAACCCGTTCACGAAGTCCTGGAAGTACCTGATGGCGCTGTTCTCGTCGAAGGTCGACGAGTACGCCGACCCCAAGGTGCAGATCCAGCAGGCCATCGAGGATGCCCAGCGCCAGCACCAGGCGCTGTCCCAGCAGGCCGCGGCGGTGATCGGCAACCAGCGCCAGCTGGAGATGAAGCTGAACCGGCAGCTGGGCGAGATCGAGAAGCTGCAGGCGTCCGCCCGGCAGGCCCTCGTGCTGGCCGACCGCGCGCGGGCCTCCGGCGACGAGGCGGGCGCGCAGCGCTACGAGGAGACCGCCCAGGTCTACGCCTCCCAGCTCGTCACCGCCGAGCAGTCGGTGGAGGACATGAAGACGCTGCACGACCAGGCCATCCAGGCCGCCGGGCAGGCCAAGCAGGCCGTCGAGCGGAACTCGATGATGCTGCAGCAGAAGATCGGCGAGCGGACGAAGCTGCTCAGCCAGCTGGAGCAGGCGAAGATGCAGGAGCAGGCGGCGGCCTCGCTGCGGCAGATGACGGAGATCTCCGCGCCGGGCAGCACCCCGTCGCTGGAGGAGGTCCGCGACAAGATCGAGCGGCGCTACGCGAACGCGATCGGGTCGGCCGAGCTGGCGCAGAACTCCGTGCAGGGCCGCATGCTCGAGGTCCAGCAGAGCACCGTCGACATGGCGGGCCAGAACCGGCTCGAGCAGATCCGCGCCTCGCTGCGGGGCGCACCGGTCGCCGGTGAGGTGACGGCCGGGCAGCCGTCGTCCGCCCCGGTCCCGGCGGACGCCCCGACGACCCGCCAGCAGCAGCCCGGCACGAACTGACCGGACGCCGCCGCCGCCCGTCCCGCTCCGGGGCGGGCGGCGGCGGTGCGTCGGTCCCGCCGACGTCGGTCAGCGGCGGTCGCGGGCCGCCCGGGCCGCCGCGCCGTACAGCGCCTTCGGCGACGGCCCCGGCTGGCACCGCGGGCACCAGTAGGCGACGCGGGCGTGCACGCCGAGCCCCTGCTCGGCGACCCGGATGCGGGTGCCGCACCGGAAGCAGCGCTGCCCCCCGCGCTCGAAGACCCAGTGCTGCCGGCCCCACCCGAGCTCGCCGGTCGTCGACTGCTCGGGCCGGTCCTTGTTGCGGACGAGCAGCTCGCGGGCCAGGGCGATCGCCCCGGCCACGTCGGGGACGTCGCGGACGGGCGTCCACGGTGACAGCCCGAGCAGGAAGCAGACCTCCGCCTTGTAGAGGTTGCCCACCCCGGCCATCACCCGCTGCTCGAGCAGCACCAGCCCCAGCTCGTGGTCGGCCCGCGCGGTGAACCGGCGCAGCGCCTCGGCGGCGTGCGCGTCACCCCAGTCCGGGTCGAGCAGGTCCGGCCCGAGGTGCCCGACCAGCCGGTCCTCGGCGGCGGTCGGCACGAGCTCCAGGTCGTGCAGCGCGTAGCCGACGGCCACCCTCTCGTCGTGCGCCAGGATCGCCCGGATCTCGTGCGCCGGCCGCCGCCAGGCCGTCCCGGGGCGGTAGAGGTGCCAGGAGCCGTCCATCCGGAAGTGGCTGTGGAGGCTGCGGCCGTCGTCGAACCGGGTGAGCAGGTGCTTGCCCACGCTCCGCACCCCCAGCACGGTGCGCCCGGCCAGGTCCTCCTCGGCCAGCCGCGGGTGCCGCAGCTCCCCGCGCAGCAGCAGCCGCCCGGCCAGCGCCGCGTGCAGGCGCTTCCCGGCGAGGTACACGGTGTCGCCCTCGGGCACGCCGTCGACGGTAGCCCGACGGGTGCTGCCCTGCCCGGCCCACCGGCCCGTGATCGTCCTTACCCGATCCGAACACCGTCCCGACGGGGGCCGAACGCCGGCGGGCCAGTGTTCGTGCTGTCCGGCACGGGGCCGGGCGACGACGGGAGGAGCATCGATGGGCACGACCACCCGCTGCATCGGGACACGGGCCGGCGCCGCGGCCGGGACGCTCGGCGTGGTCCTCGCGCTGACGCTCGCCGGCGGCGGCGTCGCGCTGGCCGACGACCCCGGCGCGAGCGCGACCCAGGGGCCGATCACGCTGACCCCCGAGCAGGCGACCGCCGTCTGCACCCAGCGGATCCCGGCGATCCTCTCGCGGATCGACCGCGTCACCACCCGGGCCGGCGGCGACGCCGTGACCCGTGGCTCGACGGCGTGGCTGCGCGCCCGCCACGACAAGGCGCAGCGGGCGGGGCACACCGACGTCGCCGACCGGATCCAGAAGCGCATCGACGCGCGCCCGGCGAAGCTCGACGAGCTGGCCGATCTGAAGGAGCGGGTGACCGCCTTCCGCGACCAGAACTGCGTCGCGTGAACGGGCCGCGCCGGGCGCTCGTGGCGCTGGTCGTCCTGGCCGGGCTCGGCCTCACCGGCTGCGACGAAGCCGAGCGGGCCGCCTCTCCGCCGCTGGGGACGGGCACACCGGGCCCGTCGGCGGACCCGCTCGCCGACGTCGAGGCGGGCGTCGACGCGATCGCGCGGGACCTCGACGCCGACTCCGCCGCCGCTACCGGCCGGTGACACGATCGTCGCGGCATCGGCCGTCCAGAGCCAGCAGAGGCAGGAGCCCGTGACCGCAGCCGGCCCCACCGCACGTGGCCTCGTCCTCGTCGTCGAGGACGACCGGGCCATCGCCGACCTGGTCCGGATGTACCTGCGGCGGGAGGGGTTCGGCGTCGAGGTCGAGCGGGACGGGGCCGCGGCGCTCGACGCCGTGGCCCGGCTGCGCCCCGTGGCCGTCGTCCTCGACATCGGACTCCCGGGCGTGGACGGTGCCGAGGTCTGCCGGCGGATGCGGACGGGGGGCGACTGGACGCCGGTCGTGTTCGTCACGGCCCGCGACGACGAGGTCGACCGCATCGTCGGGCTCGAACTGGGGGCGGACGACTACGTCACCAAGCCGTTCAGCCCCCGCGAGCTGGTGGCGCGCCTGCGCGCCGTGCTGCGCCGCGCGGGCCGCCCGCCCGACCACGAGGAGGTGCTGGCCATGGGCCCGGTCCGGATGGAGGTCGATCGCCGGCGGGTGCGGGTCGACGAACGCGAGGTCGCCCTGACCGCCACGGAGTTCGCCCTGCTCGCCCACCTCATGCGGGCACCCTGCCGCGTGTTCACCCGCGAGCAGCTGCTCGGCGCGGTGTGGGGCTACGCGGCGGCGGCGGGCACGCGCACGGTCGACGTGCACGTGGCGCAGCTGCGCGCCAAGCTCGGGCCGGCCAGCCCGATCCGCACCGTGCGGGGCACCGGCTACGCCGCGGAGCCCTCGTGACCGGCCCCGGGAACGCGGTGGCGTCGCCCCCGGAGGCCGGGCCGGGGGAACCGCCGTGAGCGCTCCACCCGCAGCGGGGAGCTCGCCCGGCTCCGGGAGCGCCCCGCCGGACCCGCCGCCCTCCACCGGTCCGGCAGCGGTCACCGGTGGATCGACCCGTCGCCCCGGCCGGCGGACCTCGCTCGCCGTGCGCATCACGGCGGCCTGCCTGCTGGTGGCGGTCGTGGCCGTCGGCGCCGCGGGACTGGTCGCGGTGCGCCTCGTCGCCGTGACCGCGCGGTCGGTCACCCAGGACGTCCTGGCCCAGCAGGCCGACGTCGTCGCCGCGCAGCTCTCGGACACGGGCGGAGGGCTCCGGGCCCCGGGGATCCGCCGGGTCGTCGAGGTGCTCGCCGGCCAGGGCGTCACGGTCGTCGCGCTGACCCCGCGGGGCGTGCGCAACGCCGGGGTCGTGGCCCCGGTCCTGGAACGGGCGGGGGCCGACCGGGTGCTGCAGGGGCAGTCGGTGTCGACCCAGGTGGTGTCCGGCGGCGTGCGCTACCTCGTCGAGGCCCGGCCCGCGCCCGTCGGCGGCTTCGCGCTCGTGCGCACCTCCGACACGGGCCCGCTCGGCAGCGGGCTCCTCCGCCGCAACCTCGGCGTCGTGCTGCTGGTCGGGGTCGCCGTCGCCGTGGTGGTCGGTCTGGTCGTCGGGCAGCTGCTGGCCGCTCCGCTGCGGCGCACGGCGGCCGCCGCCCGGACGCTGCGGTCCGGCCGCCGGGACGTGCGGGTGCCGGTGGGCGGACCCGCGGAGGTGTCCGACGTCGCCGGAGCCGTCAACGAGCTCGCCGACGCGCTGGCCCACAGCGAGCAGCGCCAGCGCGCGTTCCTGCTGTCGGTCTCGCACGAGCTGCGGACCCCGCTCACCGCGGTGCGCGGCTTCGCGGAGTCGCTCGCCGACGGCGTCGTGCGCGGCGAGGACGTGGCCGCCGCCGGCCGGATCGTCGTCCGCGAGGCCGACCGGCTCGACCGGCTCGTCGGCGACCTCATGGAGCTGGCCCGGCTCGAGGCCGACGACTTCCGGCTCGACCTCCGGCCCGTCGACCTGGCTGCGGTGGCCGAGGACGCCGCGGGGGTGTGGTCGGCCCGGTGCGGCGAGGCCGGCCTGCGGTTCGCCCTGCAGGCCGGGCCCACCGCCTCGGTCCAGGCAGACCCCCGCCGCCTGCGGCAGGTCGTCGACGGGCTGGCCGAGAACGCCCTGCGGGTCGCCCCGCCCGGAGCACCGCTCGTGTTCGCCACCGGAGGGGACGCCGCCACCGCGTGGCTGCAGGTCCGCGACGGCGGGCCCGGGCTCGCTCCCGAGGACTACCCGGTCGTCTTCGAGCGCGGCGTCCTGCACGACCGCTACCGGGGTCGCCGCCCGGTGGGCTCGGGCGGGGTGGGCCTGGCGCTGGTGCACGGGCTGGTGGTGCGCATGGGCGCGACGATCCGGGCCGCCCCGGCGCGGGAGGGCGGCGCGTGCTTCACGGTGACCTTCCCGGCGGCCTTCCCGGCGGTGGCCGGCCCGGGCCTCACCCCGCGTGGTGCTGGATGATCCGGATCGCGTTGCCGAACGGGTCGCGCAGGCCGAAGTCGGTCCCGTAGGGGCGTTCGGTCGGCTCCTCGGTCAGCTCCACGCCGCGGGACCGGAGCGTCTCGTGGGTCTTGCGGGCGTCGTCGGTCGTGAGGCCGAACCAGCCGCCGCCCGCGCCCTTGGCGACGAGTTCGCGGACCTGCCCGGCGGTGGCGTCGTCCATCGAGGGAGGCCCGGGCCGCTCCAGCAGGAGCTCGCGCGACGCGTCGCCCGGGACCCGGACGGTGAGCCACCGCATGAAGCCGAGGTCCTGGTCCGTGCCGACCTCGAGACCCAGCTTGCCCACGTAGAAGTCGAGTGCTTCGTCCTGGTCGAGGACGAACACGGAGGAGAGGTTGATCCGCGAGAACATGCGGGGAACGGTAGTCACTCGATCTTCGCGGGCGCTTCTCCGAAACCGGCGTCCGCGGGCGGCGCACCGACGCCGTTGCCCGGCCGGGTCCACCGCATCCGGAAGCAGGTGGGGACGTCGGCGAGCGGGCCCCGGCGCCGGTACGCCGTCGGAGGTTCGCCGACGACGCCGGTGAAGGTGCGGCTGAACGTGCCGAGGCTGCTGAAGCCCACGTCCAGGCAGATGTCGGTGACGTTGCGGTCGGTGGCGCGCAGCAGGTACATCGCCCGCTCCACGCGGCGCCGCTGCAGGTAGCGGTGCGGGGTCTCCCCGAACGCGGCGCGGAAGAGGCGGATGAGGTGGCCCTCGGAGACGCGGGCGATGCGGGCGAGCGCCGCGAGGTCGAGCGGCTGGGCGTACGTGCGGTCCATGGCGTCGCGCACCCGCAGCATCCTGCGGTTCGACTCCTCAGCGGCGCGGCCCACCCGCTGATTGCAGCAGAACCGGGTGTCCGCGGCGTCGGTGCCCCTCCGGGAGCAGGGCGCCCACCGACGGCAGCTCGCACGGCCGGCCGTGGGCGGACGGCTACGGGCCCGGCAGGGGATCCCCGACCGCGTACAGCACGTCGTCGCGGACGGGGACGAACCCCAGCCGGGCGGCCACCGCCCGGCTGCCCGCGTTGTCCGGGCCGGTGCTCCACGACGGCCGCCGTCCACGCGTCCGGATGTCGGCGATCAGCGCCGCCGCGCACGCCGTCGACAGCCCGCGGCCGCGGTACTGCGGCTCGGTGACCACGCCGATGTCCTCGTGGGCCCGGCCCTCGTAGAACGTGCAGGCCACGGCCACGGGACGGTCGCCGTCGGTCGCGACCCACGCCCTGCCCGACGCCGCGAGCCCGGCGTTGCCGCCCCAGCTCTCGGAGATCCAGGCGAGCGACGGGTCCAGGGCGTCGAGGCCGGGGACGTCGGCCGGGACCAACCGGCGCACCGGGTGCCGCACCGCCGGTTCGACGCCGTCGGCGAGCACCGCGACGACCCGGTCCCACACGAGCACCGCGGCCCCGTCCGCCAGGGCCGGCACCCAGTCGGGTGGCGCCTCGACGAGCCCCCGCAGGCCCGGGACGACGACGGGCTCCCCGCGGCAGGCGATGTTCCCGCCCGGCACCTCGACCACGGCCGTGCGCGGGTCCCGGTCGCGGTCGGCGCGGCAACGGCCCAGCCCGGTCGCGGCCGCGTGCGGATGCACCATCGGACCGGGCCGCTCGGGCGCGAACAGCGCGGCGACAGCGGCGGTGGGGACGTCCTGCACGCCGGCCAGTGTCGCACCGGCGCGCCGGGGGGCCCACGCGTTTTGCGGGGGGTCCGGGGTCGTCAGGCCCGCAGGCGCAGCCCCTTCGGGGTGACGCGGAACCCGGCCTCGGTGAGCACCTCGGCCAGCTCCGAGCCGAGCGAGCCCACCCCGTCGGCCCGCTCGACGGCGAGCGAGCCCAGCCAGCCCTCGTGCACGGCGCCGGCCAACGCCTGCCCGGCCGCGACCAGCTCGGCGCGCTCGGTGGTGAACGACAGCAGCGACCGACCGCCGCGCTCGACGTACAGGGCGGGAGCGCCGTCGACCAGCACGACGAGCGCGCCGGCCTTGCGGCCCGGACGGTGCCCGGTGTCGCCGACGGTCTCCGGCCACGGCAGCGCGGCGCCGTAGGGCTGCGCCGGGTCCGCCGCGGCGAGCACGACGCGGGACGGCCCCCGGTCGCCCCCGTCCTCCCCGCCCCGGCCGCCGCCGAACCCGTCCGCCGGGCCGTCGAACGGCGCCTCGCCCGACGGCCCCCCGCCGGCGTCGGGACGGGACAGCGCGCGCACCCGGTCGATCGCGCCGGGGACCGCGAACTGGGCGGCCCCGAGGCCGTCGACGACGTACCCGCGCCGGCACCGCCCCGAGTCCTCCATCGCCCGCAGCACCCGGTACACCGCCGCGAACCCGCCGGCGACCCGCTCGGTGGCCAGCGCGCCGCGCGTCAGCACCCCGTGGCGCTCCAGGAAGGCCTCGGCGCGGGCGTGGGCCCGGCGCGTCGGGTCCGGCTCGCGGTCCGGCGCGACGGCCCAGCGGCCGCCGACCGAGGCCGGGCCGGAGCGGGCGGGCAGCGCCGGGCGCCCCGCCCGCAGCTGGGCGTAGCGCCCGCGCGGCGCCGGCCGCCGGGTGCGGTGCGCCCCGCTCCCACCGCCGCGGCCCCCGCTCAGCCGCGCGCGCAACGGTGCCAGCGTGTCGTTGGTCAGCAGCCCCGCCCAGACCAGGTCCCAGACCGCGGCCACCACGGCGTCGTCGCCGGGCGCCGCCTCGCCCGCGTCGAGCAGCACCCGGCCCCCGCGGTCGGCGAGCTCCCGGAAGAACACCGCCCCGCCGCCCGCGTAGACCGGCGGGGCGGGCGGCGCCGCACCGCCCCCCGCGTCCAGCGCGACCGCGCCGCCCGGTCCGGGGTCGGGCGCGAGGTCCGCCCGCCCCAGCGCCGTGAGCAGCGCCCGGTGCAGCGGTGTGGCGACCAGCTCCGGGTCCGGCTCGGGCAGCAGCAGGTCCGCCACGTCCGCCGGCGCGAGCGCGACCCAGCCGTCGACCCCGGCGAGGGGGCCGCAGCCCGTCCACGCCACCTCGCCCGCGGCCGTCAGCTCGTCCAGCAGCGCCGGCGTGTAGCCCGGAAGCCGCGCCGGCAGCACCAGCGACTCCAGCGCGCTCGCCGGCAGGGGCGCCCCGGCCAGCTGCTCGACGACCCCGAGCACGTCGTCGGCCCCCGGCGCGCGGCGCATCCGCCCACGACCGCCGCCGCCGCCGGCCCGCACCCCCTGCCAGGCCGGCAGGAACCGGCCCAGCGCCCGCTGCTCGACCGGCTCGACCTCCGACCGCAGCCGCGCCAGCGACGCCCGGCGCAGCCGGCGCAGCACCTCGGCGTCGCAGTACTCGGTGGTGGGACCGGCCGGCCCCCCGCCGAGCCCGCCGGCGGCGGCCAGTGCCGCCGGGCGCAGCTCGCCGCGGACGACCCGCCCGGTGCCGACCATGCGATCCAGCGCCCCGGCCACGACGGCCACCCCGAGCCCGTACCGCGCCGCGGCCTCGGCCGCCCGGAAGGGCCCGTGCGTGCGGGCGTACCGCAGCAGCAGGTCGCCCAGCGGGTCCGGCACCGGCTCGGTGAACGTCTCCGGCACCCCGACGGGCAGCGGCGCGCCCAGCGCGTCGCGCACCCGGCCCGCGTCCTCGATCGCCAGCCACCGCTCCTCGCCGGCGATCCGCACCCGGATGACCCGCCGGGCCGCCTCGAGCTCCGCGAGCCACTCCGCCGCCGCGCCGCGCGCGCCGGCCTCCGCCGTGGACAGCGGCCCCAGGAACCGCAGCAGGTCCGCCGCGCCCTCGGCGTCGCGGGCGTGCCGGTCCGCCGCGAGCCGCTGCAGCGACTCCTCGACCTCCGTCACGACCTCGGGGTCGAGCAGCTCCCGGATCGCCTCCGAGCCGAGCAGCTCCGCCAGCAGCGTCGAGTCCAGCGACAGCGCCGCCGCCCGCCGCTCGGCCAGCGGTGCGTCCGCCTCGTAGAGGAACATCCCGACGTAGCCGAACAGCAGGCTGCGCGCGAACGGCGACGGCGAGGGCGTCGCGACCTCGACCACCCGCACCCGCCGCGCCGCGACGTCGCCCATCAGCGCGCGCAGCCCGGGCAGGTCGTAGACGTCCTGCACGCACTCGCGCATCGCCTCGAGCGTCACGGGGAACTGCTCGTACTTGCCCGCGACCGCGAGCAGCTGCGCCGCCTTCTGGCGCTGCTGCCACAGCGGGGAGCGCCGCTTCGGGTCGCGCCGGGGCAGCAGCAGCGCCCGCGCCGCGCACTCCCGGAACCGCGACGCGTACAGCGACGACCCGCCCAGCTCGGCCACCACGATCTGCTCGACCTCGGCCGGTTCGAGCAGCACGTCCTCCGCCGTCGGCAGCACCTCGGCCCCGGAGTCGTCGACGGCGTCGGGCAGCCGCAGCACGATCCCGTCGTCCGCGCCGGAGGCGTGCACCTCCACCCCGCGCCGCTCCCGCATCCGGGCCGCGATCGCCAGCGCCCAGGGCCCGTTGACCTGGGCCCCGAACGGCGAGTGCACCACCAGCCGCCAGTCGCCCAGCTCGTCGCGGAACCGCTCGACCAGGATCGTCCGGTCGCTCGGGACGTGCCGCGTCGCGTCCCGCTGCTCGTGCAGGTAGGCCAGCAGGTTGTCCGCCGCCCACTCGTCGAGCCCGGCCCCGCGAAGCCGGGCGCGCGCCGCGTCCTCGGGCAGCGCGGCCATCTCCCGCACGAACGCGCCGACGGCCCGGCCCAGCTCCAGCGGCCGCCCGATCGACTCGCCCTTCCAGAACGGCATCCGCGCCGGCACCCCCGGTGCCGGGGTGACGATCACGCGGTCGTGGGTGATGTCCTCGACGCGCCAGCTGGACGTGCCCAGCAGGAACGTGTCACCGACGCGCGACTCGTACACCATCTCCTCGTCCAGCTCGCCCACCCGCGAGCCGCGCCCGTCCGCCCCGCCCGGGGTGGTCACGGTGAACAGCCCCCGGTCGGGGATCGTGCCCCCGGACGTCACGGCCAGCCGCTGCGCGCCGGGGCGCCCGCGCAGCTCGTCGGTCACCCGGTCCCAGGTGATCCGCGCGCGCAGCTCGCCGAACTCCTCGGACGGGTAGCGGCCCGCGAGCATGTCCAGCACGGCGTGCAGCGCGGTGTCCGGCAGCGCGGCGAACGGCGCGGCGCGGCGCACCAGCTCGGCCAGCGCCCCGACCGTCCACGGCTCGAGCGCGACCATCGCCACGACGTGCTGGGCGAGCACGTCCAGCGGGTTGCGGGGGTAGTGCAGCGCCTCGATCGCCCCGACCGCCATCCGCTCGGCCACCACCGCGCACGACACCAGGTCGCCGCGGTACTTGGGAAAGACCACCCCGCGCGAGACCGCCCCGACCTGGTGCCCGGCCCGGCCCACCCGCTGCAGGCCCGACCCGACGCTCGGCGGCGCCTCGACCTGCACCACCAGCTCGACGGCGCCCATGTCGATGCCCAGCTCCAGGCTGGACGTGGCGACCACGCACGGCAGCAGCCCGCCCTTGAGCTCCTCCTCGACGATCGTCCGCTGCTCGCGCGCCATCGA
Source organism: Pseudonocardia sp. (assembly GCA_036387155.1). GTDB lineage: Bacteria > Actinomycetota > Actinomycetes > Mycobacteriales > Pseudonocardiaceae > Pseudonocardia. Next base: position 18,648 of record DASVUG010000190.1, read on the forward strand.
CCCGTGGTGCGCCCTGGCGACGACCGGGGGCGCGCCGCCGCCGACCCCGGACTGCCCGACGGCCTCGACGGGGAAGTGCTCGGCGCGCGCCCCGCCGCCGCCCCGCGCGGGGCTCCCGGGCGGCGCGTCCAGGTCGACGGCGTCCTGGCCCTCCTGCTCCTCGGCCGCCAGCTCGTTCAGCCGCGCCGTCAGCCGCTCGGCCAGCCGCCGGGAGTTCGCGAAGACGATCGTCGACCGGTGCTGGCGGACCAGCTCCAGCAGCCGCCGCTCCACCGCCGGCCAGATCGACGGCCGCTGGGCCGTCCCGGCGGCCGAGCCGACCACCTCCTCGTCGGACGAGCCCGGCGCGGGCCGCTCGTCCAGCGCCGCGAGGTCCGGCACCGGCACCTCGACGGTCACCTCGACGGTCTTGGGGATCGGCGGCTGCACCACCTCGACCGGCCGCGCCCCGGCCAGGAACGTCGCCACCTCGTCCAGCGGGCGCACCGTGGCCGACAGCCCGATGCGTTGGGCGGGCTGCTCGAGCAGCGCGTCGAGCCGCTCCAGCGACAGCGCCAGGTGCGCGCCCCGCTTGGTGCCGGCGACGGCGTGCACCTCGTCGAGGATGACCGTCCGCACGCCGCGCAGCGACTCCCGCGCGGCCGAGGTGAGCAGCAGGAACAGCGACTCCGGCGTGGTGACCAGGACGTCGGCCGGCGTGCGGGCGAACAGCCGCCGCTCGTCGGCCGGGGTGTCACCGGTGCGCATGGCCACGGTGATCTCCGGGGGCGGCGCGCCCCGCCGCTGGGCGGCCTGTCGGATGCCGGCGAGCGGTGCGCGCAGGTTGCGCTGCACGTCGACCGCCAGTGCCTTGAGCGGGGAGACGTAGAGGACGCGGCAGCGGTGGCGCGGATCGGCCGGCGGCGGGTCGGTGACCAGCCGGTCCAGCGCCCAGAGGAACGCCGCGAGCGTCTTGCCCGAGCCGGTGGGGGCGACCACGAGCGCGTGCCGGCCCGCCTGCGCCGCCGCCCACGCCCCGTCCTGCGCGGCCGTGGGCGCGGCGAAGGCCCCGCGGAACCAGTCCCGGGTGGCGGGGGAGAAGCCGTCGAGCGCGCTTCCTGCGATGTCCTGCACGGTCCTCATTGTGCGCCGGGCGACCGACAGTTCCGCGTCACCGCGGGACGGCGGCCCGGGGGCGGTCCGGCGACGGGGTACGTGGGGGCGCGAGGACGAGCGCCGCGCCGACGGCCGTGCAGACGGCGCCCGGCAGGGCGAGCAGCCCGGGGGTCTCGCCGAACATCGCCCACGCCCACAGCGCGGTGACCGGCGGGGTGAGGTAGAGCAGCGTGCTGGCGCGCAGCGCCCCGCCGCGGCGCAACACCAGCAGGTAGGTGCCGTATCCGCCGAACGACGACAGCGCGACGGTCCAGCCGACCGCCCACCAGAACGTCGCCTCGCCGGGCGGCTGCAGCTGCCCGGTGGCGGCGGCGAGGACCAGCACGGCGGCGGCGGCGCTCGCGGTCTGCACCGCCAGGCCGTCGACCGGCGCCGTCGGCGGGCTCCACCGGCGTTCGAGCAGGGTGCCCGCCGCGAGCGCGACCGTCCCCGCCGCCGGCAGCGCGAACGCCCACCCCGGAGCCGTCCCGGGCCCGAGGTCGCCGCCGACGACGAGCCCGACGCCGGCGAGACCCAGGGCCAGCCCGAGCCGCTGGCGACCCGTCGTCCGGTCCGGCCCGACCGCGGCCACGAGCAGCGGCTGCGTCGCGGCGATCAGCGCGGCGGTACCCGCCGGCACGCCGAGCGCGATGCCCGTGACCACGCCCTCGAGGTAGGCGACCTGGATCAGGAGCCCGAGCACGGCGTGGCGCGCCAGCGTCCGGCGGGGCATCCGGGTGCGGCGGACCGCCACCACCAGCCCCGCCACCGCCGCCGCGACGGCGAAGCGCCAGACCAGCAGGGTCGTGGCGGAGGCGGCCAGGGTGCCGAGCCGGGAGCCCACGAACCCCGAGCTCCAGAACACGACGAACGCTGCGGCGAGGGCGGCGTCGGCGTGGGTGCGTCGATCCATGCCTGCAGGTAACCACACCGGTCGGTATACTCGCAGTGCACCTGGAGGTGGCCTCGATGGTCCTGCCCGACGTCCCGTTCGACGACCCCGTGCTGACCCCCGCCGGCGAGCGCCTGCTGCGCGCCGCCTCCGAGCTGTTCTACCGGCGCGGGATCCGCGCCGTCGGCGTCGACCTGATCGCGGAGACCGCGGGCACGACGAAGAAGACGCTGTACGACCGGTTCGGCACCAAGGACGAGCTGGTCGCGCTGTACCTGCGCGGACGGGCGCGACGCTGGCAGGCCCACCTGTTCGCCCACCTGCACGGCGCCGGTCCGGAGGGCCCGCTCGCGGTCTTCGACGCGCTCGCCGCGTGGCTCCGCGAGCAGGACCGCGGCTGCGCCTTCGTCAACGCCCACGCCGAGGTGGGCGGCACCGGACACCCGGCCGAGGCGGTGATCCGCGCCGAGAAGGACTGGATGCGGCGGGTCCTCGTCGCGCTCGCCGGCGACGAACGGCTGGGCGCCGCGCTGCACCTGCTCTACGAGGGGGCGACGGTGCTGCACACGGCAGGCGGGCGGGTCGACGCCGTCGCGACCGCGCGGGACACGGCGGCCGGTCTGGTCGGGCGGTCAGCGCCCGCGCTGCTGCCACCACCAGCGCAGCAGCAGCACGAGGGAGCTCAGCAGCGCGAGGAACACCACGGCCTGCCCCAGCGGTGAGGAGAAGCCGGTCGGATCCCCGGCGGCCGACACGAGGGACATGTCGGACACGGTACCGGCGGCGGGGGCCGGGCCGGGGGCACGGCCTAGCGTGGGCGGCGTGCGTCTGACCCAGTTCCGGGACCTGATGAACGACGAGTTCGGGCCCGTCCGCGCCGCCGCGCTGGCCCGCGACCACGTGTTCGCCGACCTCGGCGGGCGCACCGTCGAGGAGGCGCTGGAGGCCGGGATCGACCCGCGGAAGGTGTGGCTCGCGGTGTGCGACGCCTACGACGTGCCGCCCGTGCGCCGCTGAGAACGGGCCGGGACCGCTGGGCGCGACACGGTAGCCGATCGGCGTGTTCCGACCGGTGTCGAACACCTGTTCGGATACGATCCGTCCACAACGCCCCCCGGCCGTCCACAGCCGGCGGCGTCGACACGGAACTGTCGGTCCCGCCCTCTACGGTTCGTCCGTGGGCCCCCGTCAGTCACGTACGAGCCAAGCACGCACGACGCAACCAGTTCCGCAGAACGCACACCAACGAGGTGTCACGAACATGACCGCTCCGGACCGCGAGAAGGCGCTCCAGCTCGCCCTCGCCCAGATCGAGAAGAGCCACGGCAAGGGCTCGGTGATGCGCCTCGGCGAGGACACCCGCCCGCCGATCGGCATCATCCCCACCGGTTCGATCGCCCTGGACGTCGCCCTCGGCATCGGCGGCCTGCCGCGCGGCCGCGTGGTGGAGGTGTTCGGCCCCGAGTCCTCGGGGAAGACGACCGTCGCCCTGCACGCCGTGGCGAGCGCACAGGCCGCGGGCGGGATCGCCGCCTTCATCGACGCCGAGCACGCGTTGGACCCCGAGTACGCCAAGGCGCTCGGGGTGAACACGGACGACCTGCTGGTGTCCCAGCCGGACACCGGTGAGCAGGCCCTCGAGATCGCGGACATGCTCATCCGCTCCGGGGCGCTGGACATCATCGTCATCGACTCCGTGGCCGCACTGGTGCCGCGCGCGGAGATCGAGGGCGAGATGGGCGACAGCCACGTCGGCCTGCAGGCCCGCCTGATGAGCCAGGCCCTGCGCAAGATCACCGGCGCGCTGAACAACTCCGGCACCACCGCCATCTTCATCAACCAGCTGCGCGAGAAGATCGGTGTCATGTTCGGCTCCCCGGAGACCACCACCGGCGGCCGGGCGCTGAAGTTCTACGCCTCGGTGCGGCTGGACGTGCGGCGCATCGAGACCCTCAAGGACGGCACCGACATGGTCGGGAACCGGACGCGCGTCAAGGTCGTCAAGAACAAGGTGGCCCCGCCGTTCAAGCAGGCGGAGTTCGACATCCTCTACGGCGTCGGGATCAGCCGGGAGGGGTCGCTGGTCGACGTCGGCGTCGAGCAGTCGATCGTCCGGAAGTCGGGAGCCTGGTACACCTACGAGGGCGACCAGCTCGGCCAGGGCAAGGAGAACGCCCGCAAGTTCCTGCGCGACAACCCGGACGTCGCCGCCGAGATCGAGAAGCGGATCAAGGAGAAGCTCGGGATCGGCGCGGTGCTCGACGCGGCGGACGAGCCCCTGCCGGCCCCGGTCGACTTCTGACGCCGTGACGGACGGCGCGGAACCCCACCCGGACCGGCCCGACCCGGCGCGACCGGTACCGGAGGGGTCGGCACCGGAGACGTCGGCACCGGAGACGTCGGCACCGAAGGGGTCGGCACCGGACGGGTCGGCACCGGACGGGTCGGTGGGGGCGCGGCCGTTCCGGGTGGTGCGGTTCGACGAGCTCGGCGCCCCCGACGCCGCACGGACGATCCGGGTCGCCGCGTTCGGCGACCTGGACGGCAGGGCCACGCCGGCGGCGCCGGTGACGTCGCTCGAGGACCTGGTCCGCCGGCGGGAGCGGCCGTCGCCGGCGGCCCGGCCCGCGGACGACCGGGTGGGCCGGTCG
>DASVUG010000191.1:0-17303 GCA_036387155.1 Pseudonocardia sp.
CTCGCCGTGCCGAGATGCGCAACTCGCCGGGCTCGAATGCGCAACTCGCCGGGCCGAACGCGCAACTCGCCGGGGTCAGGCGCGGAAGGTGGGCGCGGCGGAGAGGCTGGCGAGCAGGCCCTCGCACGTGCGCACCACCACGCGGCAGGCGTCCGCCGCCCCCCGCGAGAGCATCGGGTCCTCCGCGCGGCGCTGCCAGCGGTCCAGGGCCGCCAGCGCGGCGGCGTGCAGGGCCGCGGGGGGCGCGTCCGGCGGCTGTCCCAGCCGGGCCGCCGCGCCCGCACCGTGCTCCCCCAGCACCATCTCCGCGTCCGCCGCCAGCGCGGCGGGCAGCGTGACCGCGCGCGAGCGCAGCGCCCCGAGCAGCCGCAGCTCGGCGAACTCGTGCGCGTCGGCGAAGACCCGCTCCACCTCGGCGGCGAGGCGGGTGGCGTCGGGCGCCGGCACGCGGGCGAGCACGCTCGACACGGCCAGCAGCGCCGACCGGGCCTTCAGCACGTCGCGCCGCTGCACGAACTGCGCGTCGACGGCCCGCTGCAGCTCCGGCAGCCCGCTGCGGTCGAGCAGCTCGGCGGCCAGCGCGGCCGGGTCCGCGTACCCCTGCCGGATCAGCACCGCGCCCAGCCGCAGCCCGAAGACCCCGAACCGGCGCAGCAGACGCGCCCGCCGGTCCGGGTCGAGGCCCGCGACGTCGGCGTCCGGACGCACGAACCGGTCGGCGGTCAGCAGCGCCGCCTCCATCTCCGCCTGCGGCAGCGCGGCCAGGGCGGCCAGCGCGGTGAACTCCGCCTGTCGCAGCGTCCGCGCCGTCTCGGCGAGCAGCCCCGCGACCGCGACGACGTTCTGGGCGAGCCCGCGCAGCACCGGCTCGGTGCGGTAGCGGCGCGCCACGGCCCGCGCGGAGACCATCGCGTCCACCCGCCCGCCGCCGATCTCGTCGGCCCGCGAGATCACCGCCACCGCGTTGACGCCGGCCGACTGCGAGACCCCCTGGTCGCGGAAGGCCTCGAGGAACTCCGCGTCGGCGGCGTGCAGGTGGCGCATCAGGTAGACGACCGCGTCCGCCTCGGTCGGGCGCTCGTCGTCCGGATCCAGGAAGCGCAGCGCGCGGCGGCCGACCTCGGTCGACATCGAAGCGATCCCGGGGGTGTCGACGAGGCTCGCGACCTGCAGGTGCGGCGACGGCCAGTCCACCTCCAGGTGGTCGACGTCGTCGACCCGCGTGCCACCCAGGTGGATGACCAGCGCACCGTCGCGCCGGTCGACCGGCAGCCCCACCGGCGCGCCCGCGCGCGGGAACAGCGTGATCCGGGGCTGGCGGGCGGCGCGGTACCAGGTGACGACCCGCGTGCACTCCCCCGCGTCCACGGGCGCGATCTGCTCGCCCACCAGCGCGTTGAGCAGCGTCGACTTGCCCGCCTTGACCTTGCCCGCAACGGCGATCCGCAAGGGTCCGTCGAGCCGTTCGACCTGCCCGCGCAGCCAGTGGGCCGTCGCGGGATCGTGCGCGTACGCCTCCACCGCGCGGACCAGCACCTGCCGGGCCATCCCGGACAGCCGTCCCATCCCGACCGCCTGCACGGCGGTCATCGTCCCGCGGCCACCGGCTGCGGGGCGTCGGGGGGCGGGGCGTCCGGGGGTGGGGCCGCCGCGGGCAGCAGCGTGCGCACCCGGGCCTGCAGGTCGTCCAGCTTCGCGAGCTCGGTCCCGATCTCGGCCAGGCGCCGCGCGCCGTCCTCCTTCGACTCCCGCACCGAGCGCTCCGCGGCGGCCAGCGACTCCCGCACCGACCGGGTCAGCTGCTCGGCCAGCTCGGTGAAGTGGTCGCGCAGGTCGCGCTGCACGCCGCGGAGCATGTCGCGGGAGTCCTTGCCGACCTGGAACGTGACGTCGTCGACGTAGCGGCGGACCACCGTCTTCGCCTCGGCCTGCCGGCGGGCGAGGACCCGGCGGCGCTCGTCGCTCAGCGTCTTGCCGCCCATCAGCAGCCCCGCCCCGATCGAGATCGGGTTGAGCAGGGCCAGCCCGGCGACCGTGCCGAGGAAGCCGAACATCAGCACCCCGATGTAGCCGCCGCGCAGGCCGGTGAGCGCCTGCTGCCCGATCGAGAACGACTCGCCCTCGCGGACCTTCATCTCCCGCACCGACCCCAGCGCCGCCGACGCCTCGGTGCGCAGCGCCGGCAGGACCGCCTCGCGCTGGTCGTCGAAGTGGGTCGCGACCTGCCGCGCGAGCCAGCGGGCCCGCTCGGTGGCCCAGACGAAGTTCGCCGACGCGGCCGAGGCCACCTGCTGCTGGACCCACGCCGTGAGCTGCTCCCAGGTGCGCGTCGGGTCGCCGCCGGCCTCGATCTCCTCCTCGGCCAGCCGCGTGACCTCGCGCATGCGGTCGCGCAGGTCGTGGTCGATGTCGGCGTTGAGGTCGGCGACGCCGTCGTTGAGCGTGTGCTGCCACCGCGCCGACCGCTCCTTGAGCGCCGACGCGCGCGCCTGGGCCGCGGTCAGCTCGCGGACCACCTCGGCGGCGCGGGCCGGGTCGGCGCGGGCCGCCCGCTCGGCGCGCAGCCCGTCGCGGAGCTGGTCGGTCACGGCGAGGACGTCGTGCACGGTCGACCGCCGGCGCAGCAGGTCCGCCTCACCGAGCACGTGCCGGGCCAGGTAGGCCTCCAGCTCGGCGAACCCCGACTCGACGTTCAGCGCGGCGTCGCCGGTCGTGACGGCCTGCCAACGCACCGCCGAGGACACCGCCATCAGCTCCGCGTCGATGCCCGCGGTGCGCAGGTGCCCGCGGTCGAGCTCGGCGATGCGCCGCCACTCCGGGTACAGGTCGGTCTTGGTGAGCACGCACGCGACGTTCGGGCACAGCCGCACCGCGCGGCGCAGGAACTCCAGCTCCGGGGCGGTGTACTCCTGCGAGGCGTCGGACACCAGCAGCACGGCGTCGGCGGTCGGCAGCGCCGACATCGTGGCCGCGCCGTGCACCGAGTTCAGCCCGCCGACGCCGGGGGTGTCCACGACCTCCAGGCCCGCCTGGAGCAGGTGCCGCGGCACCCCGACCTCGACGTGGTGCAGCTTCTGCCGGTTGCCGGGGTTGTGCGCCTCCGCGACGTGCGCCGCGACGGCCTCGCTCAACGCGTGCAGCGGGACGTCGTCCTGGGTCGCGCGGTGCTCGACCGGCGGCCCGTCGCCCGGGCCGTCCTGACGCCGCACGACGGTGAGCACCGGCTCCGCCGCGTACCGCACGACGGTCGGCACGGCCGTGGCCACGTCGTCGAAGACCGGGCACACGGGCGCGCTGACCAGCGCGTTCACCAGCATGCTCTTGCCCTGCTTGAACTCGCCGACCACGAGGACGCGGATGCGCTCGTCGAGCAGCCGCACCCGGGTCTGCCGCAGCCGCGCCTCGAGATCGGGCCGGCGGTACCGCGCGATCGTGGACAGGGCGAGGTCGACGGCCCTGACCGTCGGGGGCAGCTCCACGGCCGTCAGAGGTGCGCGGCCGCGGCGTGCTCGGACCCGTCGGAAACCTCGACCGAGGACGCGGACGCGTGCGCGGAGTAGGAGTCGTTGACGTCCGCGGAGCCGCCGTGGGGCTCGTCGTAGGCGATCGAGACGTGGCTGCTGTCCCCGTCGTCGTCCTCCCCGCCGTCGTGTGAGCTACCCCCGTGCGAGCCGCCGTCGTTGCCGACGTCGGTCCAGTCCTGGTCGACCGACTCGTTGCCCGAGTCCTCCACCTCGACCGACGTGTTGTGCGAGCCCTCGACCGTCGTCGTCGCGGTGGTGTTGCCCGAGTTCTCGACGGCACCGCCGCCGACGGTGCTGCCGTCGATGGTGCCGCCCTTGTTGTCGACGCCGTCGTTGTCCTGGTTGTACGAGCCGCTGATGACGGTGGAGCCGTCCGAGGCGTGGATCGAGTTGTCCGTGAACTCGGTGAACTCGTTGTAGGACTTGAACTCCTGCGTCACGTGGGTGACGGGCCGGGCGACGGTGTACTCGTGGGTCACGTGGTGGATCTCGCGCACCACGTCGTGCCCGCCCCCGCCGTGCCCGCCGCCGTGAGCACCCGCGGAGCCGTGGGCACCGGAGAAGCCGTGGACACCGCCGCCGTGGCCCCCGCCGGCCGCGGGGCCGTGCAGCGCCGCCGCGTGGCCGTGGTGCGCCGGCCCGTGGTCGACGACGCGGTGCACGCCACCGACGTCGGCGAGGATCGGTTGCACGTCGCGGACGTCCTGCGCGGTGACCTCCGAGAGCCCCCGGGCGGCGAGCGTGCCGCTCGGGTCGCGCTCGAAGTCGGCCTGCGTGGCCTCGTCGCGCAGCATGTCGAGCAGGAACTCGATCAACGAGGAGAGGGAGAGCACGATCGTCGACCTCCGGGTCGGGCGTCAGGGGCGTGCCCGACCCGCCCCGCGGGCGGGCCGGGCACGTCGGGACACGAGCGTCAGTGGTCGATCGCGTTGAAGCTCTTGTCGATGTCCAGGTCGAGGTCCAGCCGGTCGTTGAAGCTGTCCTCGAAGTCCTGGGAGTTGTCGGTCCAGGTGTCGTCGTCCGACGAGTTGTCGGTGTCGTTGTCCTGGTAGACGTCGTTGTCCTGGTCGTTGTCCTGCGAGTAGTCGTTGCCGACGTTGCTCAGGTTCTGGGTGTAGGTCTCGTTGCCGACGTTGCTCCAGTCCTGCGTGTGGTTGTACGAGTCGGAGATCGTCGTCGTCGTGGTGTGGTTGCCCGAGCCGACCATGTCGTGGCCGGACACGACGCTGTTCTCGATCCGGCCGCCGCCCAGGTCGACGCCGTCGTCGTCGGAGTTGAACGAGTCCTCGACCCGGGCGCCCTTGAAGTCCAGGCCGTCGTTGTCCTGGTCGTCGTCGGTGAAGGAGTCGGTGAAGGAGAAGTCGTTCGACGTGGTCGTGGTCTGGTTGGCCGAGTTCGCCCCGCCGGCGCCGGTGGTGCCCCCGTCGCCGGCCGTCGCGGTGGAGCCCACGGACGTCGCCGGGCCGTTCCCGCCGTCGCCGGCCGTGGCGGCGCCGCCGGTGACCGCGGAGCCGCCCCCCACGCCCGAGACGGCTCCGGTCGTGGCGCCGGCGCCGCCGCCGAAACCGCCCGCCCCGCCGAAGCCCGAGCCGAAGCCGCCCGTGGCGCCGGCCGTGGCGGCTCCGCCGTCGCCGCCGAGGAAGTCGAAGAAGCCACCGTCGCCGGCGCCGCCCGTCGCGGTCGCACCGGCACCGCCGCCGGTCCCGGCACCCGAACCACCCTGCGCGCCGGCGCCGCCGTCGGCGTCGGCGTCACCGCTCGCACCCAGCACGTCGCCGCCCTTGCCGGCCGTCTGGGTGGACGCGCCCCCACCCGCGCCACCGTTGCCCAGCGCGGTCGTGAACGGGTTGCTCTCCGCGCTGCCGCCGTTGGCCCCGTCGCCGCCGCCGGCGTCCTGGTGGCTGCTGCTCACCGGCACCACGAACTGGGCGAAGTTGAAGCTGGGGTTGCTCATCGGGACCTGGTCCGTTCGTTCGGGGGAGCCGCCGGCGGGTCGCTCGGCGGCACGGGGAGAACGCTACGGAGATCGTCGGACCGCGCCATCGGGTCGCCGCCCCAATCGTCGGGAACCGCCGAGGGGGAATCGGGTGCGCCGTTCCCCCCGCTGTGGGGGGAACGGCCCCCGGTTCCGGAAAAGGTGAAACGCACCGGGCCTCTCCGACGATCCGCGCGGGCGGACGCGCGTCAGGGCGCCGCGGCCGGCAGGTTCTCCACGACACCGGGCAGCACCGCCTGCAGCGCGGTGCACGAGTCGGGCGCCCCGCCCTCGAGGGAGGCCATCACGACCTGGTCCGCCGCCACGCCCACGTCGTACTGGCAGAACTCGCCGGCACCGGTGAACGTCTCGAGGGCCGGGTAGCCCGCCAGCCGCACGCGGGACGTGGTGGGCTCGCTGTTGGCCGCCAGCGTGGCGAGGCCGCCGCCGTCGACGAACAGGGTTATCCCCAGGTCAGGGCCGTCCCGGTCCGCGTGCCACTCGCAGCGCCGGCCCTCCGCGGCGGTCACGGCGGCGCCGGCCGCGGTGATCCCCAGGGTCGCGAGCTGGGCTCCGGTGGGCAGCGCGCACGGGTCGGCGGCGCGCGCGTCGCGGGCGTTCCCGATCGGGGGGACCGGGGTCGGGGTGGCGACCTCCCGACCGCAGCCGGCCACCGCGGCGGCGAGCAGCACAGTGGCGACACCCACCGCCGGTCGCGCTCGACGCATGATCACCCTCCGTGAGTTCGCAGCGCGCTCATTCTGCACTCGGTGGTCCGTCGGGTGCTTCCCGTCCCCCGTCCGCCGGTTCACGGCGGCGCGTTCCGGGATCTGCGGACCATTCGGGGCCGATCCGTGATCTGCCGCTAACGCCGACGGAGCCGGCGGCGACACACCAGAAGCGTGTCAAGTGCGCACGTTGGGGGGACTGCACCGGTGCATCCGAACTACCAGCTCGGGATCGACCTGGGTACCACCTGGACCGCGGCGTCGATCTGCCGCGACGGGGACGCCCGCCCGGAGAGCGTCGCGCTGAGCACCACGGGTGCCGCGGTCGCCTCGGTGGTCTTCCTCGCCCCCGACGGGACCATGCTCACCGGCGAGCCCGCCCAGCGGCGCGCGCTGTCCGAGCCGGCCCGCGTCGTCCGGGAGTTCAAGCGCCGGATCGGCGACGGGACGCCGATCGTGGTCGGCGGTCACCCGGTGCCGGCCGAGGTGCTGTCGGCGCGGTTCGTCGCGCGGATCGTCGCGGAGGTGGCGCACCGCGAGGACGCACCGCCGCAGTCCGTCGCCGTGACCCACCCGGTCGAGTGGGGCGACCACAAGAAGCGGTCGTTCGCCGCGGCGCTCGCCGCGGAGGGACTGCCGGACGTCCTGTTCCTCACCGAGCCGCAGGCCGCGGCCGTCGGCTACGCGAGCGAGCAGCGCGTCGAGGGCGGCCGCACCGTCGCCGTCTACGACCTCGGCGGCGGCACCTTCGACGCCGCTGTCGTCCGCAAGGCCGCCGACGGCACGTTCGCGCTGCTGGGGCACCCGTCGGGGATCGAGCGCCTCGGCGGGGTCGACTTCGACGACGCCGTCTTCGCGCACGTGCGCGAGGCCGTCGGCGCGGCGTGGGACGAGCTGGACCCGGACGACCCGGCGGTCCGGACGGCCGTGGCCGGGCTGCGCCGGGAGTGCACGGCGGCGAAGGAGACGCTGTCCGCCGACACCGAGGTCATGATCCCGGTGCTGCTGCCCGGCCTGCACACGATGGTGCGGCTGGGCCGGGCCGAGTTCGAGGACATGATCCGCCCCGCCGTCGCGGAGACGGTCGAGGCGTTGCGGCGGGCCGTCGCCTCGGCCGCGGTGGAGCCCGGCGACCTGGACGCGGTGCTGCTGGTCGGGGGCTCCTCGCGGATCCCGCTGGTCGCGCAGATGGTGTCGGCCGAACTCGGGCGCCCCGTCGCGGTGGACGCCGACCCGAAGTCGGTCGTGGCCGCGGGCGCGGCGCTGGCCGCGCGGAACCTGCAGGCACCTGCCGCCGAGGCCGTCGAGGAGGAGCCGGCCGGGTCTCCGGACAGCCCTCCGCTGGCGTTCGCCGCCGCACCGAGCACGCAGGGCGCGTCCCGGCGGGCGCCGCGCCGCGCCGGCGTGTTCGCCGCTGCGGGCGTGGCGGTGGCGGTGGCGTTCGGGCTGTCGGCGTCGCTGGCGACCGGGATCGGTTTCGGGCCGGTGGCGGCCGGTGCCCCGGCCGGTGGACCGGCCCCGGTCCCGGCCTCGCCGGCACCCCTGGTGGACCCGTGGACCGGGGACGCCCTGCCGGGCGGGACGCCGGACCCGGGCGCGGCGGCGGGCACGCCGGAGGCGCTGACCACACCGGCCGGCCCGCGGCGCCCGCAGGCGGTCGCGGCGAGGGTCCGACCGGTGGCGCGCAACGTCCCGCTGGGGGCGGCGCGGCCCGCGGCACCGGCGGCACCGGTGCGGCCCGCGCCGGCTCCGGTGGCGCGGCCGCCGGCCCCGGCACCCGGCACCGCCGGGAGCCCGGGACCGGCCGGGAGCTCGGGCGGCGGCACCACGGGGGGTGGCTCCGGCGGGGGCACCGCAGGCGGTGGTAGCACCGGTGGTGGGTCGGGTGGCGGCACGACCGGCGGTAGCACCGGCGGCACCACGGGCGGTGGCACCACGGGCGGTGGCAGCACGGGCGGTGGCAGCACGAGCGGTGGCGGCACGAGCGGCAGCACGGGTGGCACCAGCACGGGCGGCACCAGCGGTGGCGGCAGCACCGGTGGCGGCACCACGGGCGGCGGCACCAGCGGCGGCAGCACCGGTGGCGGCAGCACCGGCGGCGGCACGACGGGCAGCGACACCACGGGCGGCGACACCGGGGGCGGCTCGGGCGGCGGTAGCACGGGCGGCGACACCGGTGGCAGCACGACCGCCGGCGGCACGACCGGCGACACCGGCTCCGGAGGCACGACGACGGGTGACGGCGGCTCGGAGGGAGCCACACCGTGACCGACGGAGCGCGCGGCCCGGCCCGGCAGGTGGGGCCGCCGCCCGCGCGGCCGCGGTTCGAGTTCCGGGAGCGGCCGTCGGCGGTGGTGGTGCCGCGGCCGGCTGCCGTGGCCGCGTCGGCCTGGCTGTGGCTCGCCGCGGGAGCGCTGGGCGTGGTGGCGGCGCTGGTGATGCTGCTCGACCTCGACGCCCTCCGGGCAGCCGTCCGCCTCGTCGTCGACACCGGCTTCCCGCGGGAGCAGCAGGCGACCCGCGACCGCGTCGTCGCCCTGACCAGCGCGGTGCTGGTGGCCGGCGGCGCCGTGGGGCTCGCTCAGGTGGGCGCCGCGTTGCGGCTGCGGGCGGGGCGCGCCGGGGTGCGCTACCTCCTGGTGCTGCTCCTCGCCGCCGCCACCGTCGAGGCCGTGCTGGCCGTCGGCGTCGTGGACGCCGTCGCGCGGACGGGCCTGCTGCTCGGGGTGGCGTGCGGGCTGGTGGCCGCGGTGCTGATGTACCTGCCGCCGGCGAACCGCTGGTTCGCCACGCGGCGGCCCTGACGGCGCAGGACCGGCGGTCGGTCGATCAGCGCGCCGGGACGGCCGGGTGAGGGGCGCCGGCGGACACGCCGATCGCCCGGGCGGCCAGCGTCGCGAGGTGCACCGGCTCGCGGGTGCCGGCCTGGCGCAGCTGGGTGCGGCAGCTGAAGCCGTCGGCGAGCACGGCGACGTCGGGTGCCGCGGCGCGGACGGCGGGGAGCAGCACGCGCTCCGCGCAGGCCATCGACACGGCGTAGTGGCCCTTCTCGAAGCCGAAGTTGCCCGCGAGGCCGCAGCAGCCGGAGTCGAGCACCTCGGCGTCGATCCCGAGCGCCGCCATCGCCGTCCGATCGGCCGTCACGCCGAGCTCGGCGTGCTGGTGGCAGTGCACCTGGACCAGCGCCCGCTGCCCGGGGGCGACCACGGCGTCGCGCAGCGCGTCGGCGTGCCCGGCGAGCACCTCGGCGAAGGTGCGGACGCCCTCGGCGAGGCGGGCGGCCAGCGGCTCGTCGGGCAGCAGCTCGGTCCCGTCGGCGCGCAGGGCGGCGGTGCAGGAGGGTTCGAGCCCGACGACGGGGACGCCGGCGGCCAGCCACGGTTCGATCGTGCGCAGGCTGCGGCGGAGCACCCGGCGGGCGGCGTCGACCTGCCCGGTGGTGGTCCAGGTCAGGCCGCAGCAGACGGTGCGGGGCGGCAGCTCGACGGCGTACCCGAGGGCCTCCAGGACGGCCACGGCGTCGGCGGCGACGTCGGGGTCGAAGTGGTTGGTGAAGGTGTCGGGCCACAGCAGCACCCGCGGCCGCTCCTCCCCGGCACCGGGGTGGGGTCGGCCACCGCCGTGGTGTGCCAGCGATGTGGCACTGCTGGCACTGGGTGCCAGCGGTGCCACATTGCTGGCACCGGCGCGGGCCGGCGCGGCTCGCCGGGACGGCAGCATGGTGGCTTTCCTGCTGTCGGAGTGTAGGAAAGCCACCACGCTGGCGAGACCGGCACCCACCGCACGGGCGGCCGGACCCCGCACCCGCATGAACGGGCGGCGGGCGAGCGGGGGGATCGCGCGTTCGGGGGTCACGCCGCCCAGCCGCTTCGCGACCGCCCCCAGCGGCCCGCGCGCGGCGGCGTTCAGCGCGCCGACCACCCCGGCCGGCAGCCGCCCCAGCAGGTGCAGCCAGCGGGGCAGGGCGCCCATGGAGTAGTGCGACGCGGGCCGGAGCCGGCGGCGGTAGCGCTGGGCGAGGAACTCGGTCTTGTAGGACGCCATGTCGACGCCCACGGGGCAGTCGCGCTTGCAGCCCTTGCACGACAGGCACAGGTCCAGCGCCTCGGCGACGGCGTCGTCGCGCCACCCGTCCCGGATCACCTGGCCGTTCGCCATCTCGAACAGCAGCCGGGCCCGCCCGCGGGTGGAGTGCATCTCCTCGCCGGTGGCCCGCCAGCTCGGGCACATGACCCCGCCGTGCGCGGTGACGCACTTGCCCACGCCCAGGCAGCGCCGGGTGGCGCGGGTGAAGCTGCCGCGGTCGTGGGCGAACGCCAGCGCGGGAGCCCCCTTCAGCGTGGGCAGCCCGACGAACACGCGCAGGTCGTCGTCCAGCTTCGCCGGCCGCACCACGCGCTCGGGGTTGAGCCGGTCGTCCGGGTCCCAGATCCCCTTGAACTCCTCGAACGCGCGGATGATCTCCGGTGGGTACATCCGCGGCAGCAGCTCGGCGCGCGCCACGCCGTCGCCGTGCTCGCCCGACAGCGACCCGCCGTGCGCCACCGCGAGGTCCGCGGCGTCCTCCAGGAACGTCCGGAAGTTCGCGATCCCCGGGCGGGAGTCGAGGTCGAAGTCGATGCGCACGTGCAGGCAGCCGTCGCCGAAGTGCCCGTAGTAGACGCCGCGGCGGCCGTGCAGGGCCAGCAGGGCGTCGAACTCCCGCAGGTAGGCCCCGAACCGCTCGGGCGGCACCGCGGCGTCCTCCCAGCCCGGCCAGGCCTCACCGCCGTCGGGCAGCCGGGTGAGGATCCCGGCGCCGTCCTCGCGGATCCGCCACAGCGCCTTCTGCTGCGCCGGGTCGCTCACCACCAGCGACGAGACCGCGTACGGCTTCATGGCGGTGACGACGGCCTCCGCCGCCGCGTGCGCCTCCTCCCGCGTCGCCCCGCCCGTCTCGACGTAGAGCCAGCCGCCGCCCTCGGGCAGCTGGCGGGACGCGGTCTCGACCGGGTTGGTCGCCCGCAGCGCCGCGACCAGCCCGGCGTCCATCCCCTCGATCGTCAGCGGCCCGAGCTCGCGGACGACCATCACGTTGTCCGCAGCGGTGTACGCGTCGGGGAAGCCGAGGACGGCCAGCGCCCGGGCGGGCGGGGACTCGACCAGCCGGACCGTCGCCGCCGTCAGCACCGCGCACGTGCCCTCGGTGCCGACCAGGGCCTTGGCCAGGTCGACCCGCCCGGGCAGGAGCTGGTCGAGGTTGTAGCCCGAGACGCGGCGCGTGAGGTCGGGGAACCCGGCGCGGACGTCGTCGGCGACCCGCTCCCCCAGCGCCTTGAGCGCGTCGGGGAGCGCGCCCGCCGCATCCCGGCGCAGCGACAGCCGCTCGCCGCGGTAGGTGAGGACGTCGAGCGCGTGGACGTTGTCGACGGTCTTGCCCCACGCCACGGAGTGCGAGCCGCAGGCGTTGTTGCCGATCATCCCGCCGATCGTGCAGCGGTTGTGCGTCGACGGGTCCGGGCCGAAGGTCAGCCCGAACGGCGCGCCGGCGTCGCGCACGGCGTCGCAGATCGCCCCGGGCTCGACGCGCGCCGTCCGGGCGTCCGGGTCGACCTCCAGGATGCGGTTCACCCGCGAGAAGTCCAGGACGACCGCGGCGTTGACCGACTGCCCGGCGATCGAGGTCCGGGCCCCGACCGGCAGCACCGGCACGTCGTGGGCGCGGCAGACGGCCACGGCCGCCTCGACGTCCGCGGCGTCGCGCGGGACGACGACCCCGATCGGCACGCGCCGGTAGTTCGACGCGTCGGCCGACCACATCGCCCGCGACGCGGCGTCGAACCGCACGGCCCCGCCGACGGTGCGCTCGAGGTCGGCCCGCAGGGCCGCGGCGGCGCCGGGCAGGGTCGCGGTCACCCGGCCAGTCTGCGGGCGCGGCCGTCGTCCGCGCGAGTCGGTACGTTCCGGCCCGCGAGTGCCGCGTCTGGGGCGGTCAGGCGCGTGCCCCGACCGTGCCGACTCGCGCGCCAGTTCGTACCGACTCGCGGGCCAGTTCGTGCCGACTCGCGCGCCGGAACGTGCCGACTCGCGGGGCTACCAGTTCTCGACCGAGTCGGTCAGGATCGCCGCGATGTCGTCCTCCGTCGGCGTCCGCGGGCAGGTCGACAGCAGCCGCTGCTGTTTCATGGTGCCGGGGACGAGGTCGGGCACGTCCTCCTCGCCGTAGCCGACGGCGCCGATCCCGTTCGGGATGCCGATGTCGCGCATCAGCGCCACCAGCACCGACGGCAGCTGCTCGCGCGGGTCGCCGCTCCGGTCGGCGTCCGGGCCCAGCAGCTCGGCCGCGCGCAGGTGCCGCTCGGGGGCGGCGTCGAAGCAGAACCGGAACGCCGCGGGCGCGGTCAGCGACACCGCCTGGCCGTGCGGGACCATCGGCTCGTCCTGCGGGTAGCCCGCGGGCCGGAAGTCGCGCACCCGCCCCGCGATCGGGTAGCCGTTGGCGTGCGGGATGTGCACGCCGGCGTTGCCGAAGCCCATCCCGGCGAACGTGGCGGCCATCATCATCTCCGTGCGCGCCCCGACGTCGTGGGCGCCGTCGTGCACGGCGCGGCGGAACGAGCGGGCGATCAGCGTCATCGCCTTCTCGCACCACAGGTCCGAGACGGGGTTCGCGCCGCAGTAGGTCACGCGGTCCTCGGGCTGCTTGCGGTCGAAGCTCGCGTACCAGCGCGCGGTGTAGGACTCGACCGCGTGGCAGACGATGTCCATGCCGGCCGAGGCCGTGACCTCCGGCGGCAGGGTCATGGTCAGCAGCGGGTCGACGACGGCGAGGCTCGGCCGCAGCCGCCAGTGGCTGATGCCGGTCTTCACCTTCATCGACAGGACGTCCAGGATGCACATCGCCGTGGACTCCGCGCCGGTGCCCGCCGTCGTCGGCACCGCGACCAGCGGTTTCAGCTGCCCGGTCGGGGCCTTCCCGCCGCCGATCGGCTTGTTGACGTAGTCCATCAGCGCGCCGGGGTGGGTGGTGAGCAGGTTGACGGCCTTGGCGGTGTCGATCGCCGACCCGCCGCCGACGGCCACGAACCCGTCCCACTCGCCCTGCGCCCGGGCGTACTCGACGGCCTTGGTCATCGAGTCGTCGGTCGGCTCGACGTGCACCCCGTCGAACACCTCCGCCTCGATCCCGTACCGGCGCAGCGCGTCGGCGATCCGCAACGGCACGCCGAGAGCGGCCACCCCCGCATCGGTCACGACCAGCGCGCGGCGCACGCCGAAGCCCGCCAGGTCCGCGCCGACCTCGTCGGCGGCACCGGCGCCGAACTTCAGCGGCGGCGCGCCCCAGGTGAAGATCGTCTCCTCGTGCGGGTCCGTCATCCGGGCACCGTGACACGGGTCACCACGGGCGTCAACGGTGCCGTCCGTCGGCAGCGAGGGGCCCGCGCGGGGAGTGCGCGGCCCTACCCGGGGGTAGGCCCGCACGGGACACCCCGCACGCACGACGAACCGCGCGAGAAGCCGCAGAAGAAGAGGACGACCCCATGCCCCAGCTCCAGGACGGGCCCGTGAGCGCGCGCGCCGTCGAGGCCGTGACCGACGCCGCGAACAACACCGCCGACGCCTACAGCGGCGACGAGGACCGCCCGCTCGGCGGCTACGTCGTCGTCATGGCCGTGTTCGCCGCGCTGGTCTCCGGCGCCGCCGGGCTCGCGGTCGCGTCGGGCCGCAAGCTCCCGCCGGGGGTGGGGCCGTGGGACGTGGTCCTGCTCGCGCTGGCCACCCACAAGGTCTCGCGGACGGTCACCAAGGACGCCGTCACCAGCCCGCTGCGCGCGCCGTTCACGCGGTACAAGGGCGCCGGCGGGCCGGCCGAGCTGATGGAGGAGGTCCGCAGCACCAGCGGGCTGCGCCACTCCATCGGCGAGCTGATCACCTGCCCGTTCTGCTTCGACGTGTGGGTCGCCGCCGGCTTCACCGTCGGCCTGGTGTTCGCCCCGCGGGTGACCCGCCTGGTCGCCGCCGCCTTCAGCGCGATCACGGGCGCGGACTTCCTGCACCTGCTCTACGCCAAGGCGCAGCAGGCCGCCGGGTAGCCGCGGAGCGGGCGCGGACGCTCACCCCACGCCGAAGGTGACCTCGTCCACCAGGACGGCGAAGTGGGTGGGCGACCGCGCCAGCTCCGTCTCCGCGGCCTGCCGGTTCGCGCAGAAGTAGATGCGCGACGGGAAGCTCGGGTCGTGCGGCAGGACCCGCCCGGAGATGCTCACGACGTCCCCGGGGCGCACGGTGTACGGGCTCTCGTCCGCCGTCTCGATCTGGATCCAGGCCCGCTGCCCGCCCTTCTCGACCCAGAAGCCCTCGTCCGCGTCGACGGACGTGACGCGCAGGCCGTTCGCCGTGACGCGGCGGCCGACGTAGTCGGTGATCGGGCCGGGCATGTCCTGCGGCCACGCCAGCGCGGGCTGGGCGGCCGCCGCCTGCGCCGCGGCCGGGTCGCGGAAGTAGGCCGCCAGCGCCGCATCGGTGCGCGCGTCGGCCGTGTGGGAGTGGCCCGCGAGGTCGTAGGTCGGGGCGCCGAACCAGACCCAGCCGAAGGCGACGGTGAAGAACAGCAGCAGCGCGAAGCCGAGCGGCGTCCCGGTGCTGCGGTCCATTCGTCCTCCCCCACCGGGTACCAGTCTGCCCGGGGATAGCCGCTGCGGCAGGCCGCGAACCGTCACGGCTCCCGGTGCGCGTTAGGGTCGGCCGCCGTGGCCGCCGCCGACCGACCCTCCGCGATCTTCGACCCCGCCGCCTGGCGGCCCGTCGACGGGTTCGACGACCTGACCGACGTCACCTACCACCGCGCCGTCGACACCGGCGCCGTCCGGATCGCGTTCGACCGGCCCGAGGTGCGCAACGCCTTCCGGCCGCACACCGTCGACGAGCTCCACCGCACCCTGGACCACGCGCGGCGGAGCCCGGACGTGGGCTGCGTGCTGCTGACGGGCAACGGGCCCTCCCCGCGCGACGGCGGGTGGGCGTTCTGCTCCGGCGGTGACCAGCGGATCCGCGGCCGGAGCGGCTATCAGTACACGCTGCCGGAGGCGGCCACGGGCCGAGCCGGCGAGACCGCGGACTCGGTCGACACGGCCCGCGCCGGACGGCTGCACATCCTCGAGTGCCAGCGGCTCATCCGGTTCATGCCCAAGGTGGTGATCGCCGTCGTACCCGGGTGGGCGGCCGGGGGCGGGCACTCCCTGCACGTCACCTGCGACCTGACCCTCGCCAGCGCCGAGCACGCCCGGTTCAAGCAGACCGACGCCGACGTCGGCAGCTTCGACGGCGGGTACGGCTCGGCCTACCTCGCGCGGCAGGTCGGGCAGAAGTTCGCCCGCGAGATCTTCTTCCTCGGCCGCGCCTACACCGCCGAGGAGGCGCACCGGATGGGCATGGTCAACGCCGTCGTGCCGCACACCGACCTGGAGGAGGTCGCGCTGCAGTGGGCGCGGGAGGTCAACGGCAAGTCGCCGACGGCGCAGCGGATGCTCAAGTACGCGTTCAACCTGCTCGACGACGGGCTGGTCGGCCAGCAGCTCTTCGCCGGCGAGGCCACCCGGCTGGCCTACCTGACCGACGAGGCCGTCGAGGGCCGCGACGCGTTCCTGGAGAAGCGCCCGCCCGACTGGAGCCCCTACCCCTGGCACTATTAGGCCCGCCCGCCCACACTCTGTGGACAACGCCGCGTCCCCGCCCGTCGGGGGGCGCGGGACCCGACTCCCCCGCAGCGCCCGCTCGTTGCGCTGAGGTGGGTCGGGGCGGAGAGGGGTCGGCCGTGGGCGAGCGGATCGGCGGCACGGGGCGACGCGGGGCACGGGGCGGGCACGGGAAGGCGGGCGGGACGTGGGTGCAGCGCGGGCGCGCCACGGCGGACCTCCCCGGGCCGGGCGGGCCACGGCGTGTGAGCGAGCGCAGCGAGCGAACAAGTGTCACAGCGCGTCGCGCAGGGTTGGACTCCTCCGGGTCGACCGAGCGCAGCGAGGAAGTGCGGTGAGCGGGTGGGCCTGGGTGGGGGTGGGCCTCGCGGCCTGGACCGCCATCGGGCTGGTGCTGGCCCTGCTCGTCGGGAAGGCGCTGCGCCGGTGCAACGAGCGGGCGTACCGGAACCTGCCCGGGGGCGTCCCGGCGGAGGGGGACGAGACCCCCGACGTCGCCGACGAGTCGGTGCGCTGAGCGGCCGCCAGGCGCGCGGCGGAAGATGGCGGGGTGCGGATCGTCCGGGTCGACGGCTCGCCGGCGGCGGTCGGAGCGCTGGCGGCGGCCGTGGCCGGCGCGCTGGACGGCGGCCCCGCGGTGCTGCCGCTCGCCGCGGGCGCGCCGGTGCCGGCGGCGCTCGGCGGGGCGCGCGTCGAGCCGGGGAACGTGCTGGTCGCGACGTCGGGGTCCACCGGAGAACCGCGGCTCGTCGTGCTGTCGGCCGCGGCGCTGCGGGCATCGGCGACGGCCACCGAGGGACGACTGGGCGGCCCGGCGCGCTGGCTGCTCGCGCTGCCCGCGGACCACGTCGCCGGCCTGCAGGTGATCGTGCGGGCGCTGCTGGCCGGCGCGGCGCGCGGCGCCCCGTCGGGGGTCCCCGCGGGGCCGGCCGCGGTGGACCTGCGGCCGGGGTTCCGGCCGGCGGCCTTCGCCGCGGCGGCCGCGGCGCTCGGGGACGGCCCGCGGTGCACCAGCCTCGTGCCCACCCAGCTGCGGCGGCTGCTCGACGACGGCGGCGCGCCCCTCGACGCGCTGCGCGCCTGCACGGCGGTGCTCGTGGGGGGCGCGGCGCTGGACCCGGGGCTGCGGGCGCGGGCGGAGGCGGCGGGCGTGCGGGTCGTCACGACCTACGGGATGACCGAGACGGCCGGCGGGTGCGTCTACGACGGCGTCCCGCTGGACGGGGTGCGCGTGCACCTCGACGGGGACGGCCGGATCACACTCGGCGGCCCGACGCTGGCCGCGGGGTACCTGGGGCACCCGCCGGACCCTGCCCCCGCGCCGGACGCGGGGCTCGGCGGGGCGGCATCCGGCGCGGCGGGGCCCGGTGCGGCGGGGCGCGGTGCGGCGGGGTCCGGTCCG
>DASVUG010000192.1:0-7823 GCA_036387155.1 Pseudonocardia sp.
CTCCTGCAGGACGGCGGAACGGGGGAACCGCGTCCGGGCAGCACGGAGCGACGGGCCTGCAGCGGCGCCGATCAGGAGGTCGGCGTCACCGGCCGCGCCGTCGTCGAGGTGGGCGGACGCGCGGGATCACCGCGCGCGGGAAGTCTCCCCTTCGCCCAGCTCCCCCTGCTCCTGCTGAGTCATCACGCCGGCACGCTAACAAGGCCTCGCGTCGGCCGGCGCGCGAATTCCGTCCTGCAGCGCCATCACCGGATCGTCGCGGTGCCGGCCCCGCGTTTCACGTGGGCGGTGCGCGGCCCCCACGGCTCCCGGCGGCGCAGCCGCCTGCTCAACCGGCCCAGGTGACGCTGATGATGCCGACCCGCCGCTCGTCTTCGAGGATCACGTAGCTGACCAACAACCGATCGACCGCCCACAGTCGCACCGCCCCGCCCGGGTTGGACGGCTGTGCCGACCGCCCGTTCCACGGCGTCAGCTGGAGCACGTCCAGCACCTGCCCGTAGAGCACGAGCGCCGGCGCGGGCAGGGTCGCCCGCTGGGCATCGGCCTCGGGGTAGACGTCGATCTCGTAGGCCACCTGCTCGCTACGCGAGCTGCTCGGCGATGGCCAGGCGCGTCGCCTCCAGCGAGACCGTCCCCGCCGGCCGCTCCCCGGTGCGCAGCACCTGGTCGGCGCGCGCCAAGATGCGTCGGTACCCGTCCGCACCGTGGGCGGCTGTCAGCCAGGCGACCGGCCGCCACGCCTCCAGCAGTGCGTGCACCGCAGCGAGGTCGAGCGTCTCGGTCGCCGTCGCCATCGCCGCTCGCCACTGCGCGTCGAACACCGCTGCGTCCTCGACGGTCAGCGCGGCCCGTACCTCCGCCGGCGAGGCCGAGGCGAACGGCACGCCCTCGTGCGGTGACGGTGCTGGCACGGCCGCGGCGGTCACGACCGACAACATAACCCGGCGTCGCAGGCACCGGTGCCCGACGCGGGTGAGCGGGCGGCGTGTCGCCTCGGGGTGTCGCGCAGCGGCATGATCGGCGGTCCGTCGACGGACCCGGACATCGTCGTCGCCGGGGTCGACCGACCGGTGATCATCGGCTGGACGGAGCCGGGCTACGCGCCCCCGCCGTCCCCGCCCCGCGACTGGCCGTACCCGCCCAGCGCCTCGGCGACGGCGGCGATCTCCTCCGCGGGCAGGGTGCGGACGGGCAGGCCGGTGGCCAGCGCGCGCAGGTGCAGGTCGCAGACGTACTCCAGGTACGCGACCAGCTCCAGGGCCTTCTCGATGGACGGCCCCAGCGTCAGCGCGCCGTGGTTGCCCAGCAGCGCGCCGGTGCGGTCGGCGAGGGCGGCGACGGCGCTGCGGGCGAGCGCGTCGGAGCCGAAGCGCGCGTAGGGCGCCACGCGCAGGGGGCCGCCGAACATCGCGGTGTAGTAGTGCGAGGCCGGTACCTCGTCGACCACCGTCGACAGGGCCGTCGACGCGACGCCGTGGGTGTGCACGATCGCGGCGACGTCGGGGCGGTCGGCGTAGACGGCCAGGTGCAGCGGGAACTCGCTCGACGGCTTGAGCGGCGCCGCGACCGGGGAGCCGTCGAGGCGGTGCACGCCGACGTCGTCGGCCCGCATCGTCGTGTAGTCCAGCCCGCTCGGCGAGATCGCGACGAGGTCGCCGACCCGGACCGAGACGTTGCCGGCCGTGCCGACCACCAGCTTCTCGCGCTGCAACGTCCGGCACGCCTCGGCGATCCGCTCCCGCTCGTCGGCGAGCGGCGCGGCGCCCGCGGGGTCGGGGGCGTTCACGGGACGAGGGCGTACTTGCTGCCGCGCCCCTCGGCCATGTCCTCGAGGCTGTCGACCAACGCGTCCAGCGGCCGGGTCTCGGTGATCAGCGACGACCCGTCGACCGCGCCGCTGGCGAGCAGGTCGACGGCGGTGCGCACGTACTGCGGCGTGTGGTGGAACACGCCCGTGAGCGTGTACTCCCCGTAGTGCATCGCGACGGTGTCCACGGAGAACGTGGTACCCGACGGCGGGCCGCCGAACAGCACGGCGGTGGCGCCGGGCCGCAGCGTCCGGACCGTCTGCTCCCACACCTCCGGCAGCCCCGCGGCCTCGACGCCGACGTCCGCGCCGCGGCCGCCGGGGGTCAGCCGCCGGATCGCGGCCTCGCGGTCGGCCCGGCCGTCGATCGCGCTCAGGTCCAGCGTCTCCGCCGCCCCGGCCCGCTCCGCGGAACGCAGCCGCCCGGCGCGGACGTCGACGGCGATCGCGGTGGCCCCGCGCAGCGTCGCCAGCCGCACGAACATCAGCCCGATCGGCCCGGCCCCGTGCACGACGACGGTGTCCCCGAGCGCGATCCCGCTCTCGGCGATCCCGTGCACCACGCAGGCCAGCGGCTCCAGCGGGGCCGCCGCGGCGAAGTCGAGGGCGTCGGGCAGCGCGTAGGTGTTGCGGGCGACGATGGCCGCCGGCACGACCACCTGCTCGGCGAAGGCGCCGTTGAGGAACGCCAGGTTCTCGCACAGGCTGAGCCGCCCGATCGTGCACGCCCAGCACGCGTAGCAGGGTGCGGTGTTGGCCGCGACGACCCGCTGCCCGGGCCGGAAGCGCTCGACGCCGTCGCCGACGGCCGCCACCACACCGGCGAACTCGTGGCCGAAGCGCGCCGGGAGCTCCGGGAACAGCTTCGGGTGCCCGCGCCGGTAGGACTTGAGGTCCGTGCCGCAGGTCACGGCCGCGCGGACGTCGACCAGGATCTCGCCGGGCCCCGGCTCCTGCTCGTCGACGTCCTCGATCCGCAGGTCACCGGGCTCGTGGAGGATCGCCGCCCGCATCAGTGCCCGACCGCCTTCCGCAGCGCCGGGAAGACGTCCCGCAGCGCCGGGTAGAGCGTCCGGTAGACCTCGTAGAGCGGCCCGTAGCGCTCGTGGGCCGCCGCGTCCGGCTCGACGGTCCGCGTGGGCGGGGTCATCCGCTGCGCGGTGTCGTGCAGGACCGCCGCGTCGTCGGTGGCGGCGAAGCCGAGCACGGCGGCGCCACGGGCGCTGATCTCGTCGTCGGTGCAGACCTCCAACGGGCGCCCCGTGACGTCCGCAACGATCTGGCGCCACAGCGGGCTGCGCACGCCCCCGCCCATCGCGCGGATCACCGTGACGCGGTCCCCGGTGGCCCGCTCCATCGCGTCGAGGTGCAGCCGGGCCTCGTAGGCGCACGCCTCCATCAGCGAGCGGTAGGCGTGCCCGCGGGTGTGGCCGCCGTGCCAGCCGACGGTGGCCCCGCGGGCCTGCGGGTCCCAGTACGGCGCCTGCGCGGCGTTCCAGTACGGCAGGGTGAGCAGGCCGTCGGCGCCGGGCCCGGCCCGCTCGGCCGCGGCGTCCAGCTCCGGGTCCGGCTTCCCCTCCTTGGCCGGGTCGCCGAACTGCGTGCGGAACCACGTGGTCAGGTACGTGCCGGCGCTGAGCAGCGTCTCCGGGGTGAACGTCCCGGCCGCGACGCCCGCCAGGGTGCGGATGCCCGGGTCCCACACGTACGTGAGCGCCTGCACGCCGAGCACCATCGCGGTGCCCAGGTTCAGGTACGCGACGCCCGGCTCGGTGGCGCCGGCCCCGAGCCCGGCCGCCTGGCCGTCGCCGAGCCCGGCGACCACCGGGGTGCCGGCCGGCAGGCCCAGCTCCCGCGCGGCGTCGTCGGTCAGCGTGCCGACCTCCGACCCGGGGGCGACCAGGTCGGGCAGCTGCTCCTCCCGGACGCCGGCCATCTCCAGCAGCTCCGGCGCCCACCGGCGGTGCCGCAGGTCGAACAGGCCCAGGGCGTCCGCCGACACCGTGCTGCTGGCCCACCGCCCCGTCAGCCGCCGGTGCAGGTACGCCGCGACATCCCCGACGTGCCGGGCCTCGCGCAGCACGTTCGGCTCGTTCTCGCGCAGCCAGGCCAGCTTGTAGAGCGCGGGGGTGACGTCCGGCGGCTTGCCCGACAGCTCCTGCACGCGCTCGCTGCCCAGCCGGGCGATCTGGTCGCCGGCCCGGCCGTCGACCCAGAGCAGCGCCGGGCGCAGCGCCCGGTCCTGCCCGTCGAAGCAGGCGAAGGACTCGCGCTGGTGGGTCAGGCAGAGCCCGCGCACCCGCGCGCCCTCCGGCAGCGCCGCGACCGCCTCGGCCAGCGCGTCCCGCGTGGCCGTCCACCACCGCTCCGGGTCCTGCTCGTGCCAGCCTCCGCGGGGGCTCTCGACGGTCAGGTCCCGCCGGGCCGCGGCGACGGTCCGCCCGTCCGCGTCGACGGCGA
The DNA here is from genome assembly GCA_036387155.1 of Pseudonocardia sp. Lineage (GTDB taxonomy): Bacteria > Actinomycetota > Actinomycetes > Mycobacteriales > Pseudonocardiaceae > Pseudonocardia. The sequence goes on from DASVUG010000192.1 coordinate 4,271, forward strand.
TCGCCTTGGACGCCGTGGTCGAGCAGTCGACGGCCAGGACCACCGACTCAGGTGCAGGGGTCACAACCATCCCATCGGCGTCGAAGGGGTGCGTTCAGCAGGTGTGAGCCCGTTCCAACACCCCGCCGGTCGGCCTGGACGGTCCGGTTCGGAATCGATCAACAGGTGGTGACGAGCTCGTTGTTCACGGACCCTACGGCGTGATCGCTTCGTGTCAATCGTCGCCGGGCTAGGGTGCGACCGTGCGGGCGGCGGTGCTGGGCGCGGGGGCGATGGGGTCGGCGCTGGTCACGCCGCTGCGGGACGCGGGCCACGACGTCGCGCTGTGGGGCACCTGGCTGGACGGCGACGCCCTGGACGCGCTGCGTCGCGGCGCGCCGCACCCCGGGACGGGCGTCGCGCTCGCCGACGGCGCCACCCTGTTCGACGGCCGCGGGCCCGACGACCTCGCCGCCGCGCTCGACGGTGCCGAGGTGGTGTTCCTGGCCGTCTCCTCCAGCGGGTTCGTCCCCGTGCTGGAGTGCGCGCTGCCGCTGCTGCCCGCGGGGGCGCCGGTCGCCGTGCTGACCAAGGGCTTCGCCGACCCGGCGGAGCTGGGCGCGGGCCCGGGCGCCCCCGTCCTGCTGCCCGACGCCCTGCGCGCCCTGGCCGGCCGCGGCGGACACCCCGAGCCGCGGGTGGTCGCCGTCGCCGGGCCGTGCAAGGCCAACGAGGTCGCGGCGCGGCGGCCCACGGCCACGGTCTTCGGCTCCCGGGACGCGGCGCTGGCCGCGGAGCTGGCCCGCGCGCTGCGCACGGACGCCTACCGGGCCCGGCCCTCCGGCGACGAGCCGGGCGTCGAGGTCTGCGCCGCGCTGAAGAACGTCTACGCCATCGCCCTGGGGATCGCGGACGGCCTGACCGACGCCGCCGCTGACGACGGAGCCGCGGGGGAGCCCTGGCACGACCTGCGGGCGGCGACGTTCGCCCAGGCCGTCCGCGAGCTGGTGGTGGCGACGGAGGCCGCGGGCGGCGACCCGGCCACCCCCGTCGGGCTCGCCGGCGTCGGCGACCTCGAGGTCACCGGCCTGAGCGGGCGCAACAAGGTGTTCGGGGCCCGCCTCGGCGGCGGTGAGCGGCCGGCGGCGGCGCTCGCGGCCATGGCCGCCGCGGGCAAGCTCGTCGAGGGGGTGCCGGCGGCCCGGTCGGCGCTGCGCCGGGTCGGGGAGCGAGGGGACGACTTCCCGCTGCTGCACGCGCTGGGCGACCTGCTGGAGCGCGACGTCACCCCGGCCACCGACGCGGCCGCGCGGGGGCGGCTGGTCGACGCCGTGCTGCCGGAGTAGCGCCTCCGGAGTACGCAGCGCGACGACGCGTCGCTCGATCGGGTGGACCTCCGGCTCGTTCCGGTTCGGTCCTGCCCGATAGCGGGCAGGAATTTGGTTCTTCGTCGTGCGGTGGGGCATCCTCGGGTCCGTGATCTCGCGGCTCGACGCCGACCTGGTGGCCCACCTGGTCCGCTCGTCCCCCCTCAGCGAGGGCGAGGCGGAGCGGGTGGTGGCGGAGGTGCTGGCGTGGTTCGCGGAGCCGGTGGGCGACTTCGTCCGCCGCCGGCACCGCGAGCTGGCGACCCGCGGGCTCACCAACGACCGGATCTTCGCGGCGGTGGCGGCGGAGCTGGAGGCGCGGCGGTACCCCGCGCCCCCGCTCACCGCGCGCCAGCTGCGTCGCATCGTCTACGGCTGACCCGTATACGCCTGACAGAGGAGAGACGACACGTGTGTGGCATCGTCGGCTACATCGGCGCTCAGGACGCCGCCCCGATTCTGCTCGCCGGGCTGGGGAGGCTGGAGTACCGCGGCTACGACTCCGCGGGCGTCGCCCTGGTGGCCCGCGGCGGGCTCAAGCTGCACAAGACCCGCGGTCGCGTCGCGGACCTGGCCGGCGGGCTGCCCGCCCGGTTCAAGGGCGCGCCGGGCATCGGGCACACGCGCTGGGCCACCCACGGTGAACCCACCGAGGCCAACGCGCACCCGCACACCGACACCGCCGGGCGCATCGCCGTGGTGCACAACGGGATCATCGAGAACGCCGACGAGCTGCGGGCCAAGCTGGTCGCGGACGGCGTCGAGTTCGTCTCCCAGACCGACACCGAGGTCGTCCCGCACCTGATCGCGGCCGCCTTCGCCGCCGGCGCCCCCGACCTGGAGCACGCCGTCCGCCAGGCCCTGCGCAGCGTCGTCGGCGCCTACGGCATCGCCGTCCTCGACGCCGAGCACCCCGACGTCATCGTCGTCGCCCGCAACGGCAGCCCGGTGCTGCTCGGCGTCGGCGAGCGCGAGATGTTCGTCGCCTCCGACGTCGCGGCCCTGGTCGGCTACACCCGCCAGGTCGTCTACCTCGACGACGGCGAGCTCGCCACGATCACCGCCGGCGGCTACCGGACCTACACCCTCGACGACCGGTCCACGGCCAAGAGCCCCGCGACGATCGACTGGGACGTCGTCGGCGCCGAGATCGGCGACCACGCGCACTACCTGCAGAAGGAGATCGCCGAGCAGCCGAAGGCCATCGAGCGGGCGCTGCGCGGGCGGCTCGACGAGCGCTTCTCCACCGCGCACCTGGGCGGGCTGAACCTGTCCGTGCGCGAGGCCCGCGAGTTCCGCCGCGTCAAGATCCTCGGCTGCGGCTCGGCGTGCTACGCGGGCGACCTCGGGGCCCAGCTGATCGAGGACCTCGCCCGCATGCCGGCCTCGTCGGAGTCGGCCTCGGAGTTCCGCTACCGCAACCCCGTCGTCGAGCCCGACACCCTCTACGTCGCGGTCAGCCAGTCCGGCGAGACGGTCGACACCCTCGCCGCGGTGCAGGAGCTGCAGCGCAAGGGCGGGCGCGTGATCGGGGTGGTGAACGTCGTCGGCTCGACGATCGCGCGCCAGGTCGACGGCGGCATCTACCTGCACGCCGGGCCGGAGATGTCGGTGGCCGCGACGAAGTCGTTCACCTCGACGGTGACGGCCTTCGCGCTGCTGGCGCTGCACCTGGGCCGCATGCGCGACCTGTCGCCGAGCAACGGCCGCCGGCTGCTCGAGGCGCTCAAGGCGCTGCCGGGGAAGGTCGCGGAGGTCCTGGAGCTGGAGGACGAGATCGCGGGCATCGCCCGCGACCTGGCCCCGCACCCGAGCATGCTGTTCATCGGGCGCCGCCGCGGCTGGCCGGTGGCGCGCGAGGGGGCGCAGAAGCTCAAGGAGATCTCCTACATCCACGCCGAGGCCTACGCCTCCGCCGAGCTCAAGCACGGCCCCCTGGCGCTGGTCAGCCCGGAGATGCCGACGGTGGCCGTGGTCCCCGACGACGACCTGCTCGACAAGAACACCTCGACGCTGGCCGAGATCCGGGCCCGCCGCGGTCCGGTGATCGCCGTGGCCCACCGCGGGCTGCCGACGGACCTGGCCGACCGCACGATCGTCGTGCCGAAGTCCGAGGACGAGCTGGACCCGATCCTGCTGTCCGTGCCGCTGCAGATCCTCGCCTACCACGCCGCGGTGGTGCTGGAGCGCGACGTCGACAAGCCCCG
>DASVUG010000193.1:0-14013 GCA_036387155.1 Pseudonocardia sp.
GCGCTGCCCGGCAACGGCTCCACCCTGGCCACGCACGCCGCGCGCCGGGACCTGTTCCTGCGGGCCGGGCGCACGGTGGTGGACCTGTGCCGGCGCTGGTACGACCACGACGACGCGTCGGCGCTGCCGCGCGGCATCGCCACGCGGGCGGCGTTCGAGAACGCGATGGCGCTCGACGTCGCCATGGGCGGCTCGACCAACACCGTGCTGCACGTCCTGGCCGCCGCCCAGGAGGGCGGGATCGACTTCGACCTGGCCGCGATCGACGCCGTCTCCCGGCGGGTGCCGTGCCTGTCCAAGGTCGCGCCGAACTCGGACTACCACATGGAGGACGTGCACCGCGCCGGCGGCATCCCGGCGATCCTCGGCGAGCTGTGGCGCGGCGGGATGCTGAACGAGGAGGTGCACACCGTTCACTCCCCCTCGATCGCGGACTGGCTGGGCGCGTGGGACGTGCGCGCGCCGGCGCCGTCCCCGGAGGCCGTCGAGCTGTTCCACGCCGCGCCCGGCGGGGTCCGCACGACGGAGGCGTTCTCCACGGAGAACCGCTGGTCGTCGCTGGACACCGACGCCGCGGGCGGCTGCATCCGCGACGTCGCGCACGCCTACACCCGCGACGGCGGCCTGGCCGTGCTGCGCGGCAACATCGCCCCGGACGGCGCGGTCATCAAGACGGCGGGCGTTCCCGAGGAGCTGTGGCACTTCGCCGGACCGGCGCGCGTGGTGGAGAGCCAGGAGGAGGCCGTGTCGGTCATCCTCACCAAGCAGGTGCAGCCGGGCGACGTGGTCGTGGTGCGCTACGAGGGCCCGTCCGGCGGGCCCGGCATGCAGGAGATGTTGCACCCCACGGCGTTCCTCAAGGGTGCCGGCCTGGGCAAGGTGTGCGCGCTGGTCACCGACGGCCGGTTCTCCGGCGGCTCGTCCGGGATCTCGGTCGGGCACGTCTCGCCGGAGGCCGCCGCCGGCGGGGTGATCGCGCTGATCGAGGACGGCGACCGCGTGGTGATCGACGTCGCGTCGCGCTCGCTGACGCTGGACGTGCCCGAGGCCGTCCTGGCCGAGCGGCGGGCGAAGATGGAGGCGTCGGAGCGGCCGTGGCAGCCCCGCGACCGGGACCGCCCCGTGTCGACGGCCCTGCGCGCCTACGCCGCGCTGGCGACGAGCGCGCACACCGGGGCCGTCCGCCGCGTTCCGTAGCCGGCGCCGCGCGCACCGGCGCCGTCCGCCGCGTCCCCGGGCGTGGACGGCGCCGCGGAGGTCAGAACCGCGCGCGCAGCAGGAAGAACACCAGCAGCGCGGCGGCGACGCCGACGGCCAGGCTGAGCACGCCCCACGGCGCGGGGCGGCGGTTCCACGTGCGCCCGCGGTCCAGGGCGATGCGGCCGGCGCCGGTGAGGACGAGCGCGGCCGCGGCCAGCCCGAGCACGACCTCCAGCTCGACGGACGCGGCCCCGGGCGGCCCCGAGATGAAGAAGCCGTTGGGCGCCTTCACCAGCACCGCGTTGATCATCAGCGCGAGGAGGCCGGTGGCCGCGAGCGGGGTGAGCAGCCCGAGGACGACCCCCGCCCCGCCCACCAGCTCGGTCAGCGCCACCACCCAGGCGAGCACGCCCGGGCTGCGGAAGCCGAGCCCGGCGAGGTAGGCCGTGAGGCCACCGAGGCCCGAGCCGCCCCAGATGCCGAACACGTGCTGCACGCCGTGCGCGACGAAGACCCCGCCGACGGCGAGGCGGAGCAGGAGCAGCCCGAGGTCCGTGCCCGGGTTCCAGGCCAGCTGCCGGCGCGTGGGCCGGTCCAGCGGCTCCGTGGCCGCCCCGCCCGCCCCGGCCCGCGCGGAGGAACCGGTGTCCGGCCCCGGCCCGGTCGAGAACAGCGAGGTCGACTGGTCGCTCATGCCGCGAGCTTAGGCCGTGCGCCCCCGCCGATCCTGCGCCTCGACACGTTCAGCAGCACGACTGTGACGTTCCGACCGACGCCGGGCGCGCCGTGCCGACGGAGGTGCCGACCGGGGCGGCGTTCACGACGTGCTCACCGCCGAATCCCTACCGTGGAGCCGGTGATCGGGCGGGCGCGACGCGCGGCGGTGGGGCTGGCGCTGGTCCTCGCGCTCGCCGGCTGCGCCACGTTCCCGGACGAGGGTCCGCGGGACTGGCGGGAGAAGACCGAGAACGCCGGCGAGCTGGGCGGGCCCCCGGTGGTCCCCGAGCAGGAGGAGCCGAGCCCGCCGCCGGGGCCCGAGCAGAACACCGACCCGTCGGCGGCGCCCACCCCCAGCGGCTGCACCGACCCGGACCCGCAGGTCGTCGCCACCTGCCTCGACCCGGTCGCGGCCGTGGCGGTGCTGCCGGACGCCCGCTCGGCGCTGGTCGCCGAGCGCGGCGGTCGCGTGCTGCGCGTGCAGCGCGGCGTCAACCCCACGCTCGTGGCGACGGTGCCCGTCGACACGACCGGCGGCGGCGGGCTGACCGGCCTGGTGCTCTCCCCCGGCTACGCCGAGGACCGGCTGGTCTACGCCTACGCCACCACCCCCACGGACAACCGCGTGCTGCGGCTCGCGCCGGGCGAGGACCCCAAGCCGGTGCTCACCGGCATCCCGCGGGGCCCCCGCGACAACGGCGGGGCGCTGGCCACGGACGGCAAGGACGCCCTGTTCGTCGCCACCGGCTCGGCCGGGACGAACCCGGACGACAAGTCGCTGGCCGGCAAGCTGCTGCGGATCGACACCCTCGGCCGCCCGGCCCGGGGCAACCCGGACCCGGCGTCGCCGATCTTCAGCTCCGGCCTGCGCGCGCCCGGTGGGGTCTGCACGGGCGGCGGCGCGGTGTGGGTCACCGACCACGGGCCCCAGCGCGACGTGCTCTACCGCGCCGGGCCGGGCGCGCTCGGCGAGCCCGGCTGGACCTGGACGGACCGGCCCGGCGTCGGCGGGTGCGCGGCGCAGCAGGGCCTGCTGCTGGTCGCGCTGAGCACCGGGCGGGCGGTGTTCGTGCTGCGGCCCGACCCGGCGACCGGCGCGTTCACCGGCGACCCGGAGACCCTCCTGCCCAACCGCTACGGCCGCCTGACCGCCGCGGCAGGCGCCCCGGACGGCCTGCTGTGGGTGAGCACGGCGAACAAGGGCGGGGGCAAGACGGTGCCCAGCGACGACCGCGTGATCCGGATCCAGCCGCCGAGCAGCGGCGGGGAGTCACGGCAGTAGGCGCTGCAGCACCAGCTCCCGCACCTGCTTCGCGTCGGCCCGGCCCTTCGTGGCCTTCATGACCGCACCGACGATCGCGCCCGCGGCCGCCACCTTGCCGCCGCGGATCTTCGCGGCGACGTCCGGCTGGGCGGCCAGCGCCGCGTCCACGGCCGCGACCAGCGCGCCCTCGTCGGCGACCACCGCGAGGCCGCGGCGCTCGACGACCGCGTCCGGGTCGCCCTCGCCGGCCAGCACGCCGTCGACGACCTGGCGGGCGAGCCCGGTCGTCAGGGCGCCCGACGCCACGAGCGCGACGACCCGGGCCACCTGCACGGGCGTGATCGGGAGCCCGACCAGCTCGACGCCGCGGACGTTCGCCTGCTGGGCGAGGTAGGACACCCACCACGACCGCGCCTCGGCGGGCGGGGCGCCGGCGGCGACGGTGTCCGCGATCAGGTCCAGCGCGCCGGCGTTCACCAGGTCCCGCAGCTCGGCGTCGGACAGCCCCCAGTCGGCCTGCACCCGCCGGCGGCGCTCCCACGGCAGCTCGGGCAGCGTGCCGCGCAGCTCCTCGACCCACTCCGCGGGCGGGGCGATCGGCACGAGGTCCGGCTCGGGGAAGTAGCGGTAGTCCTCGGCGGTCTCCTTGCGGCGGCCGGCCGCCGTCGTCCCGCCGGCCTCCTGGAAGTGGCGCGTCTCCTGCACGACCGTGCCGCCGGCCAGCAGCACGCCGGCCTGCCGCGTCATCTCGTACCGGACGGCCCGCTCGACCGAGCGCAGCGAGTTCACGTTCTTGGTCTCGGTGCGGGTGCCGAACTCGGTGGCGCCCTTCGGCATCAGCGAGACGTTCGCGTCGCAGCGCAGCGACCCCTGGTCCATCCGCACGTCCGACACGCCCAGCGCGCGCAGCAGGTCGCGCAGCGCCGTCACGTACGCCCGGGCCACCTCCGGCGCCCGCGCGCCCGTCCCGACGACCGGCTTGGTGACGATCTCGATGAGCGGGACGCCCGCGCGGTTGTAGTCCAGCAGCGAGTACTCCGCCCCCTGGATGCGGCCCGTCGCCCCGCCGACGTGCAGCGACTTGCCGGTGTCCTCCTCCATGTGCGCGCGCTCGATCTCGACGCGGACCGTCGTCCCGTCGTCCAGCGGCACGTCGAGGTACCCCTGCACGGCGATGGGCTCGTCGTACTGGCTGGTCTGGAAGTTCTTGGGCATGTCCGGGTAGAAGTAGTTCTTCCGCGCGAAGCGGCCCCACGGCACGATCGTGCAGTTCAGCGCGAGGCCGATGCGGATCGCCGACTCCACGGCGGCGCGGTTCACCACCGGCAGCGCCCCGGGCAGGCCCAGGCACGTCGGGCAGACCTGGGTGTTCGGCTCGGCGCCGAACCCCGTGGCGCAGCCGCAGAACATCTTCGTGACCGTCGACAGCTCGACGTGCACCTCGAGCCCGAGGACGGGGTCGAAGCGCTCGACGACCTCGTCGTAGTCGACCAGTGTCGGCGCGGTCATGCATGCACCTCCAGGTTCGGGACCCGCTGGATGAGCGGGGCGCGGGCGTCGTCACGGTCGTCGGCGTCGCGGGCGGCCTCGTAGGCGGCGCCGACGCGGTACATCGCGGCCTCGCCGAGCGCCGGGGCCATGACCTGCAGCCCGACCGGGAGCCCGTCCTCCTCGGCGAGCCCGCAGGGCACCGACATGGCGGCGACGCCGGCGAGGTTCGTCGGGATCGTGGCGAGGTCGTTGAGGTACATCGCCAGGGGGTCGTCGAGCTTGTCGCCGAGCGGGAAGGCCGTGGTGGGCGCCGTCGGGGAGACGAGCACGTCCGCCTGCGCGAAGGCCGCGGCGAAGTCCCGCGCGATCAGGGTGCGGACCTTCTGGGCCTGGCCGTAGTAGGCGTCGTAGTAGCCCGACGAGAGCGCGTACGTGCCCAGGATGATCCGCCGCTTGACCTCGGGCCCGAACCCGGCCTCGCGGGTGAGCGCCATGACCTCCTCGGCCGACGCGCCCCCCGGGTCCACCCGCAGCCCGTAGCGCATCGCGTCGAACCGGGCCAGGTTGCTCGACACCTCGCTGGGCAGGATCAGGTAGTACGCCGCGAGGCCGTACTGGAAGTGCGGGCAAGAGACCTCGACGACCTCGGCGCCCAGCTTCTCCAGCCGCTGCACGGCGGCGCGGTAGGCCCGCTCGACGCCGGGCTGGTAGCCCTCGCCGCCGAGCTCGGAGACCACGCCGACCCGCACGCCCGCGAGGTCGCCCGACGCCCCCTCCCGCACCGCCGCGACGACGTCCGGAACGGGCGCGTCGATCGAGGTGGAGTCCAGCGGGTCGTACCCGGCGATCACGGTGTGCAGCAGGGCCGCGTCGAGGACCGTGCGCGCGCAGGGCCCGGCCTGGTCCAGCGACGACGCGCAGGCGACCAGGCCGTAGCGCGACACGCCGCCGTAGGTCGGCTTCACCCCGACCGTGCCCGTCATCGCCGCGGGCTGGCGGATCGAGCCGCCGGTGTCCGTGCCGATCGCCAGCGGCGCCTCGAAGGCCGCGAGCGACGCGGCGGAGCCGCCCCCGGAGCCGCCGGGGATGCGGCCGGTGTCCCAGGGGTTGCGCGTGGGCCCGTACGCCGAGTGCTCCGTCGACGAGCCCATCGCGAACTCGTCCATGTTCGTCTTGCCCAGGATCGGCACGCCCGCGGCGCGCAGCCGGGCCGTCACCGTGGCGTCGTAGGGCGGGCGCCAGCCCTCCAGGATCCGCGAGCCGCAGGTGGTGGGCATGTCCGCGGTGGTGAACACGTCCTTGAGGGCGAGCGGGACGCCGGCCAGCGGCGACGCGGGCGCCTCCCCGGCGGCGAGCGCGGCGTCCACCCGGCCCGCGGCCGCGAGCGCCGAGTCGGCGCCGACGTGCAGGAAGGCGTGCACGGCGCCGTCGACGGCGGCGATCCGGTCGAGGTGCGCCCGCGCGACCTCGACGGCCGACACCTCGCGGGAGTGGACCTTCGCGGCCAGGGCGGCGGCCGACAGGCGCGTCAGCTCCTCGGTCATGCCGGCTCCCCCTCCGTCAGGCTCGAGCCCATCGGCGGCTCGTCGTCCAGGATGCGCGGCACCCGGAAGCGCCCGTCCTCCGCGGCGGGGGCGCCGGCGAGGACCTGCTCCTGGGACAGGCTCGGGCGGCGCTCGTCGGCGCGGAACACGTTCTGCAGCGGCACGGCGTGCGACGTGGGCGGGATGTCGTCGGCGGCGACCTCGCCGACGCGGGCGACCGCGCCGAGGATGACGTCGAGCTGCCCGGCGAACAGGTCGAGCTCGGCATCGGTGACGGCGAGCCGGGCGAGCCGGGCGAGGTGGGCCACCTCGTCGCGGCTGATCGTGCCCGGGGAGTCGGCGGACATGGCCCTCCTTGCGGATCGGTCCCCGGCGGATGCGGAGCACCCGCGACCGCAGCGCGGCCGGTTGCGGGGGTCGACCCCAGCCTAGGCGGGCCCGCCGACGGTTCCGCGACCGCGGTCGGCGTCCCCGGGAGACGTCACGGGAGGTACACGCCGAACTCGACGAGGTTGCCGTCCGGGTCGCGGACGTACACGCTGCGGATGGGCCCGGTGGCCCCGGTCCGGTCCACCGGACCCTCCTCGACCGGCACGCCGAGTCGTCCGAGGTGCGCGACGACGTCGTCCAGCGAGCCGTCGGCGATCAGGCAGAGGTCGGCGCTGCCCGGCGTCGGGCGGGCGGCGTGCGGGCGGACCGGCTGCGCGGCCTCGTGCAGGTTGATCTTGCTCGAGCCGAAGGTGAGCGCGTGGCGCCCGGCGCCGAAGGTCACGTGCTCCATGCCCAGGGCGGTGTAGAAGGCGACGGAGGCCGACAGGTCGGCGACGGTCAGCACCAGGTGGTCGAGACGGTCGATCCGCACACCCCGATGCTGCCACCCGCGCCGGACGAGCGGCCCGTCACGCGGCTGTTGCCTCCCGGCCACGCGGGCCTGCCAGAATCGTGACCCTGCCGTGACGGCTCCGAGGGGGCGCGGGGTCGGGCGGCCGGGCCGACGGCTCGAGATCGTCATCGAGGGGGAGTGCGCGTGTCTTTCCTGCTCCGGGTGATCCTGCCCGACAAACCGGGCAGCCTCGGAGCGGTGGCGACCGCGCTGGGCAACGCGGGCGCCGACATCCTCGGCGTGGACGTCGTCGAGCGCGCCGGGGGGCACGCCATCGACGACCTGGCGGTGGAGCTGCCCGCGGGACGGCCGCCGGACGTGCTGATCACGGCGGCCGAGTCGGTGCCGGGCGTGGAGGTGGAATCGGTCCGCCCGGACTCCGGGCGGCTGGAGACCCACCGCGAGCTGGCGCTGATCGAGGAGATCACCAACGACCCCAAGGAGGGGTTGGCGCTGCTCGCCGAGGGGGTACCGCGGATCTTCCGGGCCGGGTGGGCGCTCGTCGCGGTCCGCGACGGCACCCGGGCGTACCGGCTCGCGCAGAGCGCCGCGGCGCCGGAGACGGTGGCGACGGACCTGCCGTGGCTGCCGCTGGAGCGCACGATCGTGATCGACCCCGCGGTCCAGTCCGTGCCCGGTCCGTGGACGGAGCTGGACACCGAGCTGGCCGCCGCGCCGCTCGGGCTGGCGCCCCGGGCGCTGGTGGTCGGCCGCCCCGGCGGGCCGGCCTTCCGACGGTCCGAGCTGGCCCGGTTGACGCACCTCAGCGGGATCATCGCGACGGTGCTCGCGGGCGGCTGAGACAGGGAGGCTCGGGGACGGGGGTGGGGATGGACCGACCGTGGGCGCGGGTGCCCGACTGGGTGGGTCCGGCGCTGCGGCCCGAGCTCGCCGAGGCCACCGGCGAGGTGGTCGCAGCGGTCCGGGCGGGCGTGCCGGAGTACGCGCGCCCGCTGGAGGGCCGCTTCGGCCGGCGGATCACCGAGGGCGTGTCGGTGGCGCTGGGCCAGTTCGTCGACCTGCTCGGCGTCGACGCCTCACCGGGCGACCTGCGCGTCTACCGGGGGCTCGGCCAGCTCGAGCACCGGGAGGGCCGGACGCTGGCGGCGCTGCAGTCCGCCTACCAGGTCGGGACGCGCACGGCGTGGCGGCGGATCGGCAGCGGGCCCGTCGCCCGCCGGCTGCCGCCGGACGTGATCTTCGCGCTCGCGGAGGCGCTGTTCGGCTACGTCGAGCAGCTGGGGGCGGCGTCGGTGGCCGGCTGGGCGTACGAGGAGGCACGCAACGCCGGCTCGCTGCAGACCCGCCGGCACGCGCTGGTCGAGCTGCTGGCCCGCCTGCCCGCCCCGGCGCCCGCCGAGGTGGAACGGGTGGCGGCCGCGGCGGCCTGGCGGGTGCCCGAGCGGCTGGTGGCGCTGGTCGTCGAGGACGCGGTGGCGGTCGCGGCGCGGCTGCCCGGGGCCGTCGCGGCCGAGTTGGACCCCGTCGGCGTCGCGCTGGTGCCGGTGCCCGGGCGGACGCCGGCCGAGCCGGGCCGGACGGGGTGGCTGGAGCGGGTGCGGATCGCGGTGCGCGAGCGCCCGGCCGTGGTCGGACCGGCGGTGGCGACGGCGCGGGCGGCCCGGTCGGTCGCGCGGGCACAGGCGGCCTGGCCCCTGCACGTCGCGGGCATGCTCGGCGACGACCCGAACGCGCTCGTGCGCGCCGACGAGCACCTGCTGGCCCTGCTGCTGGCCGCGGAACCCGAGCTGGCGGCGGACCTGCACGAGCGGTCGACCGCCCCGCTGCGGGCGCTGCCGCCCGGCGCCGGGGCCCGCGCCGAGCAGACGCTGCGGGCCTGGCTGGACGCCCACGGGGACGTCTCGGTGACGGCGGCGGCGCTGCACGTGCACCCGCAGACCGTCCGGTACCGGCTGACGGGGCTGCGCGAGGCCTTCGGCGACGCGCTGGACGACCCGGCGGCCCGGCTGGAGCTGGCGATCGCGCTGCGGATGACCCGCCCCGCGCCGCCGTCACCGCCCGAACCGGCCCCCTGAGCGCGACGCATCCGGTTGCAGGAAAGCCACCTTCATGCGGTCTCGCTGCATGAAAGTGGCTTTCCTGCACACCACGGGACCGTCCCGAGGGGACGGGCGGGTCAGCCGGCCAGGCGCACCGGCTGCGGGCGGGCCGCCTCCGCCGGGCGGACCGGGAGCTGCTGCACCGCCCGGGTGGCCTCCGCGGCCTCCGCGGCCTGGGCGGCCTCGCGGGCCAGCAGCGCCGCCCGCTCGGCCCGGCGGGGCAGGGCGTACCGGTTGATCTTGCGCAGCACCGTGGCGTACTGCTTGCGCAGCGGACCGGTGGTGTAGCGGAGCCCGTAGCGCTCGCAGATCTCCCGCACCCGCGGCGCGATCTCGGCGTACCGGTTGCTCGGGAGGTCCGGGAAGATGTGGTGCTCGATCTGGTGGCTGAGGTTGCCGGTCATGACGTGCAGGAGCGGGCCCCCGGACAGGTTCGCCGAGCCCAGCATCTGGCGGACGTACCACTGGCCGCGCGTCTCGCCGTCCAGCTGGTCCTCGGGGAACACCGCGACGCCCTCGGGGAAGTGCCCGCAGAAGATCACGGCGTGCGCCCAGAAGTTGCGCACGGTGTTCGCCACCAGGCTCGCCGCGGCGCTCGCCAGGAAACCCCGGGGGCCCGACAGCGCCGGGTACAGCACGAAGTCCTTCGTCAGCTGGCGGCGGGCCTTGCGCCAGAGGCGCATCGCGTCGGCCTTGAACGCCTCCTTGGACTTGGTGCCGTCCGCCACGAGGTCGAACTCGAGGTCGTAGAACGCCACGCCCCACTCGAAGAACGCCGCCAGCAGCTGGTTGTAGACCGGCTGGGCCAGGTGGGCGGGGTGCCACTCCTGGTCCGCCGAGATGCGCATGATCGAGTAGCCGAGGTCGCGGTCCTTGTTCAGGACGTTGGTGTACGTGTGGTGCTCGAAGTTGTGGCTCTTCTTCCAGCCCTCCGACGCGCAGGCGTGGTCCCACTCCCACGTCGTGGAGTGGATCTTCGGGTCGCGCATCCAGTCCCACTGGCCGTGCATGATGTTGTGGCCCAGCTCCATGTTCTCCAGGATCTTGGCCGCCGACAGCGCCGCCGTCCCCGCGATCCAGGCGGGCGGGAACTTCGCGAACAGCAGCAGGCCCCGCGCGCTCATCTCGAGGGCGCGCTGGGTCCTGATCACCTTGTGGATGTAGCGGGCGTCGCGCTCGCCGCGGCTGGCGACGACCTCGGCGCGCAGGGCGTCGAGCTCGGCGCCCAGCGCCTCGATCTGCTCGTCGGTCAGGTGGTCTGCGGTGAGGGTGGCCATGCTGTCTCCTAGAGTTCGATCTCGACGTCGCCGGCGGCGCCCGACACGCACGTCCGGACCGGTTCCCCGGGGGTGTCGTGGCGCTCGCCGGTGCGCAGGTCGGTCACGGCGCCCGAGCGCAGGCGCCCGACGCAGGTGTGGCAGATGCCCATGCGGCACCCGTTGGGCAGCAGCGCGCCGGCGGCCTCGCCGGCGAGCATGAGCGGCTGACCGGCAGCCGCGTCGGTCTCGATGTCGCTGGCGGTGAAGCGCACGCGGCCGCCGGTGCCGGCGTCCTCCGCCGGGCGGGGGGCCACGAACCGCTCGACGTGCAGCGCGTCCGCGTCGCCGTGGCGACCCCACCAGTCCCCGAGGTCGTCGAGCAGGCCGCCGGGCCCGCACGCCCACACCTGCCGGGCCGCCCAGTCCGGCACGAGGTAGGCCAGCGCGTCCGGCGTGAGCCGGCCGTCGACGGCCGTGTGCCGCTCGACCAGGCGCATGCCCGTCGCCGCGGCGAGCGCGCGCAGCTCGGCGCCGAAGACGACGTCGGCCTCGGTCCGGTCGCAGTGCACGGCCACGGCGCCCGCGAGCGCGTCCGGCCGGGTCGCGGCCAGGTGGCGCACCATGCCCATGACGGGGGTGACGCCGCTGCCGGCGGTGACGAACAGCAGCTTCTCGGGCACCGGCTCGGGCAGGACGAACTCCCCCGCGGGCGGACCGAGCCGCAGCACCGTCCCGACCGGTGTGCCGTGCGCCAGCGCGCCCGACACCGTGCCGCCGGGGATGGCCGTCACCGTCACGGCGAGCAGGCGCTCGTCCGGGCGGGACGTCACCGAGTAGGTCCGCCAGTGCCACACACCGGCGAGCTGCGTGCCGACCCCGACGAACTGGCCCGCGCGGTGGGGCGCGCGCCGGGGGCCGGTGCGCAGCACGAGCGTGCTGGTGTCGGCGGTCTCGCGGCGCACCGCCACGACCCGGGCGGCGGGCTCGGAGGTGGACCAGACCGGGTTCAGCGTGCCGAGCAGGTCGTCGGGCAGCAGCGGGGTGGTCAGCAGGTTCGCGACGCCGCGCGCCCGCGCCGCCGCCCGGCCCCCGAGCTCCCGCCATTTCGCCATACCCTCGACGGTATTTGAGCAGACCGTGGCAAGGCCACGCCGTCGCGCACGGTTCGTCGCCAGGTTTCGTGGCTTTCGCCAAAAATCAGCTGCCGCCGGCACCCCACTCGATGTCACAAGTAGGTCAAGTACCCATCACGGGCCGATCTAGAGCCGGATCGCCTGGGCCGTCCGCACGAGGTCGTCGTTTCCGGTGGCCACCCAGCCGTCGGGCCGCTGGAGGACGTCCTCGAAGCCGATGCGGGTGTCCTTCTTGGTGCGCAGGGCGTACTCCAGCACCGGCCACGCGCCGCCCTCCTCCCCGTGCAGCAGCACGGGCACCGGCATCCGGCCGAGCGCGCGCAGGATGCGCACCGACTCCGCCACGGCCGTCTCCGGGTCCGTCACCGTGGACTCGGCGAGCACCCGCACCGTCATCGGCGGGACGCCCGTCGTGCGCAGCGTGACCGCGTCCCCGCTGGTCCACACCCCGAGCTCGACGCCGATGCCGACCGAGGCGGCCGCCCGGCAGATCTCCAACCAACCCTCCTCGTGCACGTTCACCGAGCACACGTCCGGCTTGGCCAGGCCGAGGCGCCCCCACGCGCGGACGGCCTCGATGCGCTTGCGCGGGTCCGGCTGGATCCAGCGCCCCGTCGTCACGCCGACCTCCATCGACGGCACCTCGGCGCGGATCGCCGCGACGGCGTCGCCGACGTGCACGGGCTCGAGGGTCTCCAGCGTGTCCGGGCCGCGCGGGTGCACGTGCACCGAGGTGATGCCCAGCCGCGCCACGTCCCGGGCGTCGCGCGCCAGGTGCCGGGCCCGTACGGGGAGCGCCGGGTGCGCGTCCTCCGGACGCGAGCCGTTCAGCGCCGCCTGCAGCACCGCCCACCCGTCCTTCCCCGTCGCCCCGGGCCCCGAGCCGATTCCGGCGCCGACCGCACCCGTGCCGCCGCACGGCGGGGCCGCCGCCGGGTGCCCACCCGGCGGCCCGTCCACCCCCGCCGTCACCCGCCCGGGGTCCGTCGCGACCTCCCTCGCGGCCCGGGAGCTGCGCCGCGGCGGGGCGTCGCGACCCGATCGTGGCGACCTCTCGCGCGGCTACCACGCTGCGCCACGGGCGAGCCTCACCGCTCGACCACGGCGACCTCTCGCGCGGCCTCCGGGCCCCGGTCGAGCAGGACGCGGAACCCGGCCTCGTCCAGCAGCGGGACCCCCAGCTCCAGCGCCTTGTCGTACTTCGACCCCGGGGCGTCGCCCGCCACCACGAACGCCGTCTTCTTCGACACCGAGCCGGCCGCGCGGCCGCCGCGGGCCATGATCGCCTCCTTGGCCTCGTCGCGGGAGAACCCGTCCATCGACCCGGTGACGACGATCGAGAGACCCTCCAGCGTGCGCGGGACGGCGACGTCCACCTCGTCCACCGTCCGCACGCCGGCGGCCCGCCACCGCGCGACGACCTCGCGGTGCCAGTCCACCGCGAACCAGTCGCGCACCGCGGCCGCGATCGTCGGTCCGACCCCGTCCACGCTCGCGATCGGCGCCAGCGCGGCGGCCACCGCCCGCGTGCGCGCCCGCTCGGCGTCCCGCGCGGCCTTCGCCGCGGCGGCCGCTCGAGCCGCGGCGGCGTCGGCGGCGGCGCGCTCGGCCTCCGCCGCCGCGGCGTCCGTCACGGCGTGCTCGTCCGGCCCCGCCACCGCGACGGCGCCGGACGCCGCGGCGGCTCCCCGCCCGTCCTCCGCGTCCGCGCCACCCGGGGCGGCCACCTGCCCGTCGTGCGCGCTCGCACCACCCGCGCCGGCCGCCTGCCCGTCGTCGGCGCCCGCGTCGCCCGCGCCGGCCGCCCGCGCGTCGTCCGGGTCCGGCTCGCCGGCCGCCCCGTCCGAGGTGAGCGCCACGCCCGCGGCCGCGGTGTCCCGGGCCGCCTGCTCCGCGGCCGCCTCGATGGCCTCCAGCGAGCCGAACTCCCGCGCCAGCGCCTGCGCGGCCGTGGGGCCCACGTGCCGGATGGACAGCGCGACGAGCACCCGCCACAGGGGTCGGTCCTTGGCGGTGTCCAGGTTGTCCAGCAGCTTGCGCCCGTTCGCCGACAGCGCCCCCGCCTTGGTCCGGAACAGGTCGACGCGCAGCAGGTCGTCCTCGGTCAGCGCGAAGACGTCGCCCTCGTCGTGCACGACGCCCGAGGTGAGCAGGGCCGACGCGGCCTCGTAGCCGAGCATCTCGACGTCGAACGCCCCGCGCCCGGCCAGGTGGAACAGGCGCTCCCGCAGCTGCGCGGGGCACGAGCGGGCGTTCGGGCAGCGCAGGTCGACGTCGCCGGCCTTCTGGTGGGCCAGGGCCGTGCCGCACTCCGGGCAGTGCGTGGGCATGACGAACGCGCGCTCGCTGCCGTCGCGCGCCTCGACCACGGGGCCGAGCACCTCGGGGATGACGTCGCCGGCCTTGCGGATCACCACCCGGTCCCCGATGAGCACGCCCTTGCGGCGCACCTCGTCCCCGTT
>DASVUG010000194.1:0-4191 GCA_036387155.1 Pseudonocardia sp.
CGGCTACGCCGACGCCGACATCCTCCGCTGGATCTTCTCCGACGACGAGTCCCTGCCCGGCAGCCCGATCGCCGCGCTGCGCGCGGGCCGCCACCGCGAGGTCAAGCGCCGCGCCCAGGCCATGGCGTTCTGACGCGGGGCCGGACTTCGCAGAGCGCGTGACCACCTCGCAGGGGCCGTCGCCCCTGCGACGTGCACGACGGGTCTGCGAAGTGGACCGGGGGCCCGCGAGGGCCCCGGGAGCGCCCGTCAGGACCGGACGCGCGCGGTCAGGGCCCGGGCCAGGCCGGGGAGGGCGACGGCGGCGCGCCGGCGGTTCGGGACGGTGACGCGCCGGGCCAGCACGTCGTAGTCCGCTGCCTCGATCTCGTCGAGGATGCCGCGGTAGAGCACGAACGCGCAGCGCACGCAGGCCTGCGACACCGGCTCCAGCATCGCCACGCCCGGCTCGGCGCGGCGGTAGGTGCCGCGGGTGTGGGCCACGAGGTGGGCCAGCGCGCGCCGCACCCGCGGGTCGCGCCGGCGGGTGCGCCGGCACCAGGCGAGCAGGTCGCGGTCCACCCCGAACGCGGCCAGCTCGTCGCGGGGCAGGTACACCCGCCCCCGGTCGAGGTCCTCGCCCACGTCGCGCAGGAAGTTCGTGAGCTGGAAGGCCACCCCGAGCGCCGCGGCGGGTGGCTCGGCCTCGGCGCGCGGCACCGTGGTGCCCAGGATCGGCAGCATCTGCAGCCCGATCACCGCCGCCGAGCCGTGCACGTAGACCGCCAGCTCGTCGAACGTGGCGTACTCGGTGACGGTGGTGTCCATGCGCATGGACACCATGAAGTCGGTGAAGTGCGCGTGGTCGATGGCGTAGCGGCGGGCGGTGTCGGCCAGCGCGGCGAGCACCGGCACGTCGGTGGGCCCGCCGCGGAGCGCGTCCTGCATGGCGGCCGTCAGCGCGTCGAGCTGCGCGGCCTTCTCGGTGACGGGGCGGTCGTCGCCCAGGTCGTCCACGATCTCGTCCGCGTAGCGGGCGAAGCCGTAGAGCGCGTGCACCGCGGGCCGGCGGGCCGGCGGGAGCAGCCGCGTCGCGAGGAAGTAGGTGCGGCCGTGCGCGGCGTTCAGCGCCCGGCAGGTGGCGTACGCGTCGCGCAGCGCGGGATCGGTGATCCCCGCGGCGTCGAGCTCAGCCGTGCCGCTCGGCACCGTCACCCTTCGTCGGGCCGGCACCCGCCGGGCCGGTCCGCACCCGGCCGGCGCGCCGCAGGGACGGGACGGCCGGACGGCGCGCCACCGCCCGGCGCGCCGCGGACAGCGCCCCGCGCAGCGTCGGCGGCGGCGTGCCGTCGACCCGCCAGAACGGGACGGCGGGATGGCGCAGCGAGAGCCCCAGCGGGTCGACGTGGCGCAGCGACAGGGCCGCCAGCGTGGCGAGCCCGGTGCACGCGGCCAGGTAGGGCCAGTTGTAGAGCGCGTCCTCGCCGTTCGGGTAGTAGAAGATCAGCAGCATCAGCGAGAAGAACACCAGCCACGTCAGCGCCTTCTCCGTCCACGGCGCCGCGGCCAGCAGGGCCATGCCCCAGCTGACGTACCAGGGCAGCGTGGCGGGGGAGAGCACGGCGACGGCCAGCAGGACGATGCCCGCCCGGCGGATGGCCTCGGGGCCGCCGTCGCGCGCTGCCCACCACTGCCGCACCGCGATCCAGAGCAGGACCAGCCCGCCGATGACCCGCGCGACGTTGATGAACGGCTGCTTGGGCAGGTCGAAGGGGATCTCCAGCAGCCAGTGCACGAACTCGCCGACGCCGGTGGGGACCGACATCCAGTTCACGATCATCGACGGCGCGCTGAGCGCGGGGATCCAGCCGAGGTTCACCCGGGCGGCCAGCGAGATCGCGGCGAACACGGCGACGAAGATCCCGATGCCGGCCGCCGCGGCCTTGGCGATCCGCACCCGGGGCGCGCCGGACAGGTGCGCCGCCCAGACCAGGACGACGAACGGCAGGGCGACCGCCGCGCTGGCCTTGACCGCCATCGCCGCGGTGACGAGCGCGATCCCGGCCACGTGCCGGCCGCGCAGCGCGACGAGCGAGCCGGTGGCGAGCAGGCCCATGACGAGCAGGTCGTTGTGGCCGCCCCCGACCATGTGGACCACCATCAGCGGGTTCGCCACCGCGACCCACAGGGCGACCGGGACGCTGCCGCCGAGGCGGCGCGTCAGCGCGGGAAGCGCCGCGACGAGCAGCACCAGGCCCAGCGCGAGCGTCAGCCGCATCAGCAGGACCCCGGCGATGATGTTCGTG
Organism: Pseudonocardia sp.; assembly: GCA_036387155.1. Lineage (GTDB taxonomy): Bacteria > Actinomycetota > Actinomycetes > Mycobacteriales > Pseudonocardiaceae > Pseudonocardia. The sequence goes on from DASVUG010000194.1 coordinate 2,286, forward strand.
CCGACGACGGCGGCCACGCCCTTGGCCAGCAGGATGAACAGCGGGCCGTAGGGCGCCGGGGTGTCCTGCCAGAAGTAGTGCACGTTCTGGGTGAAGACCCCGGGCATGGCCTCGGGGCCGACGCCGTACGGGTCGAACCCGGCCAGCGGCAGCGCACCCTGAGCGAGGTAGCTGAAGACGTCCCGGGTGAACAGCGGGGGGCCGAGGAACATCGGCGACAGCCAGACGCCGGCCGTGGTCAGGACGCCACGGCCGCCGACGCGGTGCGCCAGCACCTCCCGGCCCAGGCGCACCCACGCGTACGCCATCAGGACGACGCCCGCGTACATCAGGGCCGTGGCCAGCTCGCGGCCGTGCCCGAAGCGCCAGAACTCCAGGGCGGAGTTGACGAGCAGCGGGTCGCGCCGCAGGGTCCCGCCGCCGCCGAAACCGCCGACCAGCAGGAGCAGCGAGCCGACCAGGCCCGTCAGCAGGGGACCGCGCGGCGGGTCGCCGAAGCGCCCCGCGGGCGGAGTGCCGGCCGGGGACGTGCCCGCCGCCGGGCTCCCGGGTGCCCGGTCGCGGGGGGCGGTGTCGGCCGGTGCGGCCTCGGTCAGCGTCCCCGCCGACCGGCCGTCCCCGGCGACGGGCGGGTGCACCCGGCCGTGCGGGGGCACGCGCGCGGGGGTGGTCGGTTCGTCGACCGGGGAGGACGGCTGCACGGTCATGGTGGTTTCCATGTTCCCACGCGCGCCGTCCCCACCCCGGGGCACCCCGGCCCGCCGGGCCGGCGCCGTCAGGCCTTCCCGGTGATCCGCTGGGCGGCGAGCCGGCCCGAGATCAGGACCGGTGGGATCCCGACGCCCGGGGTGGTGCCGGACCCGGCGAGCACGGCGTTGTCCAGCCCGGCCACCAGGTTGCGCGGCCGGAACGGGCCGGTCTGGGCGAAGGTGTGGGCCAGGGAGAACGGGGTGCCCGCACCCATGCCGTCCGCGGCCCAGCCGGCCGGGGTGATCAGCCGCGACACCTCGATGTCGCCGGCCACGCCGTCCAGCCCGATGCCCCGCGCCTCGAGCACGCCGAGGATCTCGTCGCGGTACGCCGGGCCGACCCGCGGCCAGTCGATCCGCCCGACGTCGGTGTTCGGGCAGGGGGCGAGGACGAACAGCAGGTCGCGGTCGGGCGGCGCGAGGTCCGGGTCGGTGGCCGTCGGCCGGGTGACCAGCAGCGACGGGTCGCTCATGAGCGCGCCGTCGTCGACGATCTCGCGGAACGTCTCCCGCCACGCGGAGCCGAAGGAGATGGTGTGGTGGGCGAGGTCCGGGCGCGTCCGCCTGACCCCGGCGTGCAGCACGACGGCGCTGGGCGACCAGCGCAGCGGCACCGGGCGGCGCGGCGCGCGGCCCAGCAGCCGGTGCACGACGGGCAGGTCCGGGGTGAGCACGACGGCGTCGCAGGCCAGGCGCTCGCTGCCCGGGCCGGTGGGGTCGTCGTCGCCGGTGGCCCGGTGCCGCACGGCGGTGACCCGCCCGCCCGCGCGCTCCAGCCCCGTGGCCGTCCGGCCGTAGACGATCTCCGCGCCCGCGGCGACGGCGGCGTCGGCGAGCGCCCGGCCCACCTGGCGCATCCCCCCGCGCGGGAAGGTGACACCGGCGATGGTGTCCATGTAGGCGATCACCGCGTACGCCCCGAGCGCCTGGTGCGGCGCGACGCCGGCGTAGAGCGCCTGGAAGGAGAAGATCCGCTGCAGCCGCTCGTCGGGCAGGTACTTCGCGATGCGCGGGCCGAGCCGGCCGAAGCCGCCGAGCGCGGCGAGCCGGGCGAGGTCCGGGCCGACCAGGCCCAGCGGCGAGTCGTGGTTCCCGCCGATGAACCGGTCGATCTCGACCCGGTACAGCCGCGTCAGCCAGTCCCGCAGCTTGCGGTA
>DASVUG010000195.1:0-2279 GCA_036387155.1 Pseudonocardia sp.
GCGTCCGGCGGGTCACGGGGCCGGTCACCGGGCCCTCGCGTCCCAGGTCAGCGCCCCGGACGCCGGCGGCCCGGCGCGGCTCGGCGCTCTAGTCTCGGGTGCATGGCCGCGTGCGACGGGTCGGCGCCGGCCGGGGGCGCCGGGGTCCCGGCCGTCGCCGTGCGCGGCCTCGTCCACCGCTTCGGCGACGCCGTCGCCGTCGACGGGATCGACCTGACCGTCCCCGCCGGTGCGGTGTTCGGCCTGCTCGGCCCCAACGGCGCCGGGAAGACCACCACGCTGCGGGTGATCACGACGCTGCTGCCGGTGCAGCGGGGGCGGGTGGCCGTCTTCGGGCTGGACGTCGCCCGCAGCGCCACGCCCGTGCGGCGCCGGCTCGCCTACGTCCCCCAGCAGCTCTCGGTCGAGGGCGCGCTGACCGGCCGGCAGAACGTCGCGTGGTTCGCCCGGCTCCACGACGTGCCGCGCCGCGAGCGGCCCGGCCGCGTCGACGGCGCCCTCGCGGCGATGGACCTGCTCGACGCCGCGGACCGGCCCGCGAGCGGCTACTCCGGCGGCATGGTCCGCCGGCTCGAGCTGGCGCAGGCCCTGGTCGCCCGGCCCGACCTGCTGGTCCTCGACGAGCCGACCGTCGGCCTGGACCCGATCGCCCGCGACGGAGTGTGGGAGCGGGTGCGCGGGATGTGCGCCGGGCACGGGATGACCGTGCTGCTCACGACCCACTACATGGAGGAGGCGGACGCGCTGTGCGACACCGTCGCCCTGCTGCACCGGGGCCGGCTCGCGGCCGTCGGGCCACCGGCCCGGCTCCGGGCCGACCTGGGCGAGGACGCCACCCTCGAGGACGTCTTCCGCCACCACGCCGGCGCCGAGCTGACCGGGGAGAGGGGAGGGCTGCGCGATGTCCGTCGCCGCCGCGCCACCGCGCGCAGGTTGGGCTGAGCGGCGCGGGGCGGTCGCGACGCTGGTCTCCCGCACCGCGGCGCTGAGCCTGGTCGAGCTGCAGAAGCTGCGGCGCGACCACACCGAGCTGCTCGTGCGCTCGGTGCAGCCGCTGCTGTGGCTGCTGGTCTTCGGGCAGGTCTTCGGCCGCCTGGGGACGATCCCCACCGGGGGAGTGCCCTACCTGGCCTACCTGACCCCGGGCATCCTCGCGCAGTCCGCGCTGTTCGTCGCGATCTTCTTCGGGATCCACGTCATCTGGGACCGCGACGTCGGGATCCTCACGAAGGTGATGGTGACGCCCACGCCACGGGCGGCGATCGTCGCGGCCAAGGCGTTCGCGGCCGGGGTCCGCGGGCTCGCGCCGGTCGTCGTCGTGGTCCCCGTCGCGCTCCTGCTGGGCGTCGGGCTCACGGCGAACCCGCTGCGGATCGCGCTCGCCGCCGTGGCGATGCTGCTCGGGGCCGGGGCCTTCGCGTGCCTGTCGATCGTCGTGGCCTGCCTGGCCGGCACCCGGGACCGGCTGATGGGCTTCGGCCAGGTGATGACCATGCCGCTGTTCTTCGCCTCGAACGCCCTGTACCCGGTCGAGGTGATGCCGGGCTGGCTGCAGGTGGTCAGCCGGGTCAACCCGCTGACCCACCTGGTGGACGCGCTGCGCGGGCTGCTGGTGGGCACGCCCGCGCACCTGCTGCTGGACTTCGCGGTGCTGACCGGGGCCGTGGTGGTCGGCGTCGCCGTGGCCGGCGCGCTCCTGGGGCGGTTGGTGCGGTGAGCGGTCCGCGCTGAGCGGTCCGCACCGGGACACCGACGACTGACGGAGGCCCGCGGGGGTACGCCCCGGGGACGTGCCGGCCGCGCGGCCGGTCGCGGCGGCGTCACGACCACCTGGAGGACGGCACACCCATGCGTGCGATGACCTACCGCGGGCCCTACAAGATCCGGGTGGAGGACAAGGACGTCCCCGCCGTCGAGCACCCGAACGACGCGATCGTGCGGGTCACCCTCGCCGCGATCTGCGGCTCGGACCTGCACCTCTACCACGGGATGATGCCGGACACCCGGATCGGGCACACGTTCGGCCACGAGTTCGTCGGGGTGGTCGAGCGGGTCGGGTCCTCGGTCGAGCGGCTGAAGGTCGGCGACCGGGTGATGGTGCCGTTCAACGTCTTCTGCGGGTCCTGCTGGTTCTGCGCGCGCGGCCTGTTCTCCAACTGCCACAACGTCAACCCGAACGCCACGGCCGTCGGCGGCATCTACGGCTACTCCCACACCACCGGCGGCTACGACGGCGGGCAGGCCCAGTACGTGCGCGTCCCGTTCGCCGACGTCGGGCC
>DASVUG010000196.1:0-3564 GCA_036387155.1 Pseudonocardia sp.
CCTGCAACGCCGGGAGCTTGCCAGGGCGTGCGCCAGTCGTCCGCGGTGAGGTGCGACCCCGCCATCGGGCCCACCTGCAGCATCCCGCCGTCGACCGGCCACGACACCCCCGTCACGTAGCTCGCGGCCGGGGAGGCGAGGAACGCCACCACCGCGGCGATCTCGCGGGCGTCGCCCGGGCGACCGAGCGGGACGCCGGGGCGGTGTGCGCCGTGCGGGTCGTCGTCCTCCTGGCCGATCATGGGCGTGGCGATCTCGCCCGGCGCGACGGCGTTGACCGTGATCCCGTGCTCGGCCAGCTCGATCGCCGCGGTCCGCGTCAGCAGGCCGAGCCCGCCCTTGGCCGCGCAGTACGCCGCCGCCCCGACGCGCGGCTGGTGCTCGTGCACGCTCGTGATGTTGACGATCCGGCCGCCGCGCCCGGCCGCGACCATGCGCCGCGCCGCCCGCTGCAGGCACAGGAAGGCGCCGTCGAGGTCGGTCGCGATCACCCTCCGCCAGTCGTCGAAGCTGGTCTCCAGCAGCAGCGTGGACGTGCCGGTGCCGGAGTTGTTGACCAGCACGTCGACGCCGCCGAGGGCGTCGGCCAGCTCGTCGATCACGTCGGCGGCCCCGGGCAGGCGGGTCAGGTCGAGACGGCGCACCTCGGCGCGCCGGCCCAGCGCCTCGACCTCCTCGGCGGTGCCGCGCGCGCCGTCGGAGTCGGTGTGCCAGGTGATGCCGACGTCGCAGCCGGCCCGGGCGAGCGCGACGGCCGTGGCCCGCCCGATGCCGGAGTCGGATCCGGTGACGATCGCGGTGCGGGGGGCGGGGGCGTCGGTCGGGACCTCGGGGGTGCTCACGCCGGTCCGGGTGCCCACCCCCCGCCGCACCACGCCGCCCGCACCGCGGCCGCCGGGGCCCGCCGCGTCACCGCAGGAAAGCCACTTTCCTGCGGTGTCACTGCATGAAGGTGGCTTTCCTGCAACCCGGCGCCTCAGGCCTCAGGTGAAGCGCACCGGCTGCCCGGTGGACTCCAGCACCGCCATCCACAGGTCGCCGCGCGGGTCGACCTGGTTGCGCCGGCTCACGGCCAGCGCCATCGGCAGGTGCACGAACCGCCGCCGCCAGCGCCCCACCACCATCTCGGTGCGCCCCGACATGGCCGCGTGCACGGCGGCCTGCGACAGGCGCACGCAGTACACGGCGTCGTAGGGGTTGGCCGGGACGCTGCGGATGGCGTAGCTCGGGTCGATGTAGCGGATGGAGGTCTCGACGCCCTCCTCGGCGAAGTACTGCGCCAGCCGGGCGCGCAGGAACGGGCCGATGTCGCGCAGCTTCTTGTTGCCCGAGGCGTCGCGGTCCTCGGTCAGGTCGCCGTCCACGCCGAGGTGGTCCTGCCCGGCGCCCTCGGCCACCACGACCACGGCGTTGCCGCGCTCGGCCACCCGCCGCCGCACGTACTCGAGCAGCCCGTGCTCCCCGTCGAGCGCGAAGGGCACCTCGGGGATCAGCACGACGTCGGCGTCGCTGCGGGCCAGCGCCGCGTAGCAGGCGATGAAGCCGGAGTGCCGGCCCATCAGCCGGACCAGCCCGACGCCGTTCGCCGTCGACTTCGCCTCCACCCGCGCGGCCTTGATCGCGTCGCTGGCCAGGCCGAAGGCGGTCTGGAAGCCGAAGCTCTGGTCGATCAGCGGGATGTCGTTGTCGATGGTCTTCGGGATGCCGACCACCGCGAGCCGCAGGCCCCGCTCGGTCACCACCCGGACGATCTCCATCGCCCCGCGCATCGACCCGTCACCGCCGACGACGAACAGCATGTTGATGTTGAGCCGCTCGAGGCAGTCGACGATCTCCTCGGGGTCCTGGTGGCCGCGCGACGTACCCAGGACCGTGCCGCCGTCGACGGAGATGTCACGCGTCGCCTCGGGCGTCAGCTCGACCACGTCGTGCCCGTAGGACGGGATGAACCCCTGGTAGCCGTTCCGGATCCCGACGATCCGGCGCACCTTGTAGTGGTAGGTCAGGTTGCGCACCAGCCCGGCGATCACGTCGTTGAGGCCCGGGCAGAGGCCGCCGCAGGTCACGATGGCCGCCCGGGTCTTCGACGGGTCGAAGAAGATCTTCCGGCGGGGCCCGCAGGGCTCGAGGCCGGGCAGCTCCCCCACGGGCAGCCCGCGCGCGACGACGCCGCCGAGGGTGTCGTCGAGGAGCACGCGGTCGGACTCGTCGACGTAGTGCTCGGTGGTCTGGCGGTCCCCCAGCAGCGGCGCCATCGGCGAGTCGACCTTCGCGCGACCGAGGGTCTTGACCGAGAGGTCCGGCACCACCTCCGGCGCGGTCTCGTCCGCCCCGGCGGCGGTGTCGGTCGAGCCGCCGACCGGCGCGAGGACGCGGCCGTCGCCGTCGAAGGCGGACGTGGTGTCGGACGCGGTGCTCATGGCTGTCTTCCCCCGGGAGATCGGCGACGGCCGTTGCGCGACGGTGGGTACCGGCCTGACGTCGGCCCAATCTACGAGGGTGCCGAGGAATCGGCCTCCGCCGCACGATCGGTCGCGTTCACCAGCTCACGAGCGGGGCTCCGCGGTGGGCGGACGATTCTTCAGGACTCTCGTCGGCCCGGACCGCTCCCGCCGCGGTGCTCACACCGGCCCGAGCACCCGCCGGACGGCGATCTCGACGACGACCCGCTCCGGGTTCGGCCGCGGCACGCGGTAGCGCAGGGCGTAGCGGCGCTCGGCCTCCGCGACGGCGGCGCGGTCCGCGCGGACCACGGCGTCGCCCTCCAGCGTCGACCAGCGGGCGCCGTCGACCTGGCTGACGACCGCGATCCCGCGGGCGGCGGCGTTGCGGGCCTTGACCGAGCCACCCCGGCAGATCACCCGGGCCAGCGCGGGTCCCGTCCCCGCCTCCAGCGGCTCCAGGTCGAGGGTGACGCCCACGGGCACGACGTGCGGGGTCCCGTCGGCGCGCAGCGTGACCAGCGACGCCAGGTGCCGCTCGGTCCAGAAGGCGCGGAACTCGTCGGACACGTCCCCCGCCAGCGTCCGCGCCACCCCACCAGCCTGCCCGGTGGGGCGTGCCCCGTCGGCGCCGGGGTATCCGGCCGGCATGGGTGCCTACGAGTCCACCACCACCGTCGAGGCGTCACCCGACGAGCTCTTCGCCTACCTGTCCGACGTCAACAACCTGCCCGAGTACTTCGCCGCCATGAAGTCCGCCGAGCCGGCCGGGCAGGCCGAGGGCAGCGGAGGCGGCACCGTCCCGCCCGGTGCCGAGGCCGTGCACAGCGTCGCCGTCGTCGACGGGCAGCGCCGCGAGGGCGAGGCGTGGTTCCAGCGCGACGCCGACACCCGCAGCCTGCGCTGGGGGTCGGAGGGCCCGAACGACTACCACGGCGAGCTGCGCGTCGACGGCGACGGCGACGGCTCGCGCGTCACGGTGAGCCTGCACACCGAGCACGCCGAGGGCGACCGCATCCAGGAGGGCCTGGAGACGACGCTGGCGCAGATCAAGGACACCGTCGAGGGCCGGGGCCGCACCAACCCGTCCTGACCCGGGGCCGGTCCGCGGGTGGCGGGGCCG
>DASVUG010000197.1:0-4255 GCA_036387155.1 Pseudonocardia sp.
CGGGCGCCCCGCGGTCGTGCTGGTCGTCGGGGTGAACGGCACCGGCAAGACCACCACCACCGGCAAGCTCGCCCGGGTGCTGGTCGCCGGCGGGCGGCACGTCGTGCTCGGCGCCGCCGACACCTTCCGCGCCGCCGCCGCCGAGCAGCTCGGTACCTGGGGGGAGCGGGCCGGGGCGACGGTCGTGCGCGGCCCGGAGGGCGCGGACCCGGCCAGCGTCGCCTTCGACGCCGTCAAGCGGGGCACGGAGGAGGGCGCGGACGCCGTCCTGCTCGACACCGCGGGGCGGCTGCACACCAAGACCGGCCTGATGGACGAGCTCGGGAAGGTCAAGCGGGTCGTCTCCCGGCAGGCCGAGGTCGACGAGGTGCTGCTCGTCCTCGACGCCACCACCGGGCAGAACGGCCTCATCCAGGCCCGCGTGTTCGGCGACGTCGTCGACGTCAGCGGCATCGTGCTCACCAAGCTCGACGGCACCGCCAAGGGCGGCATCGTCTTCCGGGTGCAGCGCGAGCTCGGGGTCCCGGTCAAGCTCGTCGGGCTGGGCGAGGGACCGGACGACCTCGCGCCGTTCGAGCCCGCCGCGTTCGTCGACGCCCTGCTCACCTGACCCGATCGGGCGAGCGCGGGGGCCGGACGGTCCGTGACCGGACTGATATGTTCGGCGTTCCCGGGCCCCCGCGCCCGTGACCGACGCCACGGAACGGCGCCGGGTAATGCGGTCGTAACGCCGCTCCCGCCTGCGTTCACGTGCGGGAAACACACTCCGCGCGCGGCCGAAACATGCCGCCCCGACGATTCCTGCGGCTTGGACGACCCGCAGGAGGGAAACGTGGCAAACGCAGGGGATACGACATGGGTGCTCGTGAGCGCCGCACTCGTGATGCTCATGACGCCCGGTCTGGCGTTCTTCTACGGCGGGATGGTCCGTAGCAAGAGCGTGCTCAACATGCTGATGATGAACTTCGTGGCGCTGGGCATCGTCGGGGTGCTCTGGGCCCTGTACGGCTTCAGCCTGGCCTTCGGTGACGACATCGGCTTCGGCCTGCTCGGCGGCGGCGACTTCGTCGGGCTGGCCAACACCGTCGGCCAGGTGGCCGGCTTTGCCGTCACCGGGGACAACCCGGTGCCGTGGCCGGGGCCGGACGCCATCCCCGTGCTGGCGTTCTGCATGTTCCAGCTGATGTTCGCCGTGATCACCCCCGCCCTCATCTCGGGGGCCATCGCCGACCGCGTCAAGTTCTGGTCGTGGTCGCTGTTCCTGGCGCTGTGGGCCACCCTCGTGTACTTCCCGGTGGCGCACTGGGTGTTCGCCTTCGACGGGTTCGTCAGCGAGACCGCGGTCGGCGGCTGGATCGCCAACACGAGCAAGCTCGGCGCGCTGGACTTCGCCGGCGGGACAGCCGTGCACATCAACGCGGGCGCCGCCGGCCTCGCGCTCGCGCTGGTGCTCGGCAAGCGGCGCGGCTGGCCGCGCGAGCCCATGCGGCCGCACAACCTGCCGTTCACCCTGCTCGGCGCGAGCCTGCTGTGGTTCGGCTGGTTCGGCTTCAACGCCGGTTCGGCGCTGACCGCCGGGGACCTGGCCGCGGTCGCGTTCACGAACACGATGATCGCGACGTCGGCCGCGCTGCTCGGCTGGATCCTGGTCGAGCAGTTCCGCGACGGGAAGCCGACCACGCTCGGCGCCGCCTCCGGCGCGGTCGCCGGCCTGGTCGCGATCACCCCGGGCGCGGGCTACGTCGCGCCGCTGGGCGCCATCGCGATCGGCCTGGTCGCCGGCGCGGTCTGCGCGCTGGCCGTCGCGCTGAAGTTCCGGTTCGGCTTCGACGACTCGCTCGACGTCGTCGGCGTCCACCTCATCGGCGGTCTCGTCGGCACCCTGCTCATCGGCTTCTTCGGCACCACCAGCGTGAACGCGCTCAGCGCGGACGGGCTGTTCTACGGCGGCGGGTTCACCCAGCTCGGCAAGCAGGCGATCGCGGCGCTGGCCGTCATGGTCTACTCGTTCGTCGTCGCCTACCTGCTGGGCCTGCTCATCAAGAAGACGATCGGGTTCCGGGTGAGCGCCGAGGCCGAGGCCGAGGGCGTCGACGAGAACGAGCACGCCGAGTCGGCGTACGACTTCTCGACCCTGCGCAGCCTCGGCGGCTCCGGCACCCCGCGGCCCGACGCCGCGACGGCGCAGGCCGCCGAGCACATCCCGGCGCACGCGAGCTCCGCGTCGCGCGGCAAGGAGGGCTGATCCGTGAAGCTGGTGACGGCCATCGTCAAGCCGTTCGTCCTCGAGGACGTCAAGGGGGCCCTGGAGCAGATCGGCGTGCTCGGCATGACGATCAGCGAGGTGCAGGGCTACGGCCGCCAGAAGGGCCACACCGAGGTCTACCGCGGCGCGGAGTACTCGGTGGACTTCGTGCCGAAGGTCCGGGTGGAGGTCGTCGCCGACGACATCCTCGCGGACAAGGTGGTCGACGCGGTCGTCGCGGCGGCCCACACGGGCAAGATCGGCGACGGGAAGGTCTGGGTCACCCCGGTCGACACCGTCGTCCGGGTGCGGACGGGCGAGCGCGGCAGCGACGCCGTCTGACCCACCGGTCGGCCTCGGGCCCGCCGCGCCGCTGCCCCGGCGCGGCGGGCCCGCGCGTCCCGTCCCCCTGCCATCCGGAGGAGCCACCGATGATGCTGGTGACCGCGACCGTCGCGCCCGGGGCGCCGTGACGGCCGGGGGGCGGGGTGCGGGCGGGCCCGCGCGCACCGCGTCGGGGCCGGCGGACGACCTGGTCCGCGCGAAGGCCGTGCTGCTCGCGCCGGGCCCGGGGAAGCGGCGGCTCGGACCGGCCGCGCTGCGGGCGGCGCTGGTGGACCTGCACGACTTCTGGCTGACCTCGCGGGCGGCGGCGATCGGGCTGTCCGACGGGGCGGCGCTGCTGGCCGTGGGGGCGCTGGGCCGCCGCGAGCTGGCCCCGTACTCCGACCTGGACCTGGTCCTGCTGCACGACGGCCGCCCCGGGGTCGAGCGGTTGGCCCAACAGCTGTGGTACCCGCTGTGGGACGCCGGGATCGGCCTGGACCACTCCGTGCGCACGCCGGGCCAGGCCGTCGGGGTCGCGGCGACCGACCTGCGCGCCGCGCTGGGCCTGCTCGAGGCCCGCCACGTCGCGGGTGACCCCGCGCTGACCGAGGCGGTCCGCACGGCCGTGCGCAAGGCCTGGCGCTCGGGTATCCGCGGCCGGTTCGACGAGCTCGCCGACGGCGCCCGCGCGCGCTGGGCCAAGGTCGGCGACCTGGCCCACCGCGTCGAGCCGGACCTGAAGAACGGCCACGGCGGCCTGCGCGACGTCCAGCTGATCGACGCGCTGGCGGCCGCGCAGCTGCTCGACCGGCCCGGCCGGGACGTCGTGGCGGCCCGCGACCTGCTGCTCGACGTCCGCACCGAGCTGCACCGGCTCGCCGGGCGCGCGCGGGACGTGCTGCGCGCCCAGGACGCGGACGAGATCGGCGCGCTGCTGGAGGTCGGCGACCGCTTCGACCTCGCCCGGGCGTTGTCCGGGGCCGCCCGCGCGATCGCCTTCGCCGCCGAGGTGGGGCTGCGCTCGGCCCGCGCCGCGCTGCCCCGCAGAGGCCTGGCCGCCCTGCGCCGCCCCCCGGTGCGCCGCCCGCTCGCGGCGGGCGTCGTCGAGCACCTCGGGGAGGTCGCGCTGGCCCGCGACGCGGCCGCCGGCCGCGACCCGGCGCTGGTGCTGCGGGTCGCCGCGACGGCCGCCCGCACCGAGCTCCCGGTCGCCGCCGGCACGCTGCACCACCTCGCCGACACCGCCCCCGAGCTGCGCGCCCCGTGGCCGCGGGCGGCGCGGGAGGAGCTGCTGGCGCTGCTGGGCGCGGGGCCGGCGCTCGTCGACGTGGTCGAGTCGCTGGACCGCACCGGCCTGTGGGGGCGGCTGTTCCCGGAGTGGGGCGCGGTGCGCGACCTGCCGCCGCGCGACCGCACCCACGTCTGGACCGTGGACCGGCACCTGGTCGAGACGTGCGCCCGGGCCGGGAGGTTGACCACGCGGGTGGCGCGGCCGGACCTGCTGCTGGTCGGCGCGCTGCTGCACGACATCGGCAAGGGCCGCGGCGGGGACCACTCGGTGGTGGGCGAGTCGGTGGCGCGCCAGGTCGCGCAGCGCCTCGGCTTCGGCGCCCCCGACGCGGCGGTGCTCGGGGCGGTGGTCGCCCACCACCTGCTCCTCCCGCACACCGCGACCCGCCGCGA
>DASVUG010000198.1:0-4927 GCA_036387155.1 Pseudonocardia sp.
CGCCGGGGAGCCGGTGGTGGACCTGCGCTCGGGCTCCTACGCCGCGCTCGGCCGGGTCCCGGGCGCGGTCACGGTGTCGGTGCTGGCGCAGCGGTCCGACGGCGGGCGGACCGTGGTCAGCCACTTCAACAAGGCGCACAAGGGCCGGCTGGCCCGGGCGCTGGCCACGACGCGCGCGGAGCCGGCGGACGCCGCCGGGGTCGCGGCCGTGGCCCGACGCGCCGGGCTGCGGGTGGAGCGCACCGGGGCCGCGCACCTGGACGTGGTCGTCGCGGCCTGACGCCACCGACCGCACCGGAACGTGCAACTCGCCGTACCCGAACGCAGAACTCGCCGTACCCGAACGCGGAACTCGCCGTCCGGAACGCGCAACTCGCCGTACCGGAACGCAGAACTCGCGGGCGGAAAAGCGGTTGCCGGCGGGTGCCGCGGTCCGGCAGGCTGGGCGCGTCGAGCCGGGAAGCCGGCACCGAACGAGGAGAAGCCGCATGTCGACCGCCGTCCGGGGCGTGTCCCGTCCCCGTGCCCTCGTTCCGCCCGCCTGACGCCGCCCCCTTCCGCGCGGCCGGCGGGCACCCCTCCCGATCCGGAGAACCCGCGTTGCGCGAGCACCACCGCACCGAACACACCCTCGACACCACCTCGCTCCACACCACCCCGCTCGACCCGCCGTCGGGCCGCCGCCGGCGGCGCCGCTTCGACGACGACGAACCCGTCACCCGCCGGCGGCGGTCCGTGAACCCGGTCGAGCTCGACGCCCGCGCCGGCACCGACATCGACGGGCCGCCCGCCGGCGACCGCTGGTCCACCTGGGACGGCGCCGTCCACGGCCCCCGGCCCCGGCCCGCGTGGGTCGTGACCGACCACGGCGCCGTCGACACCGAGCTCGGCGTCCTGAAGACCGGCAAGGAGGCCGACGTCCACCTGCTGGAGCGGGCCGTACCCGGCACGGACCGGCGCGTGCTGCTCGCGGCCAAGCGCTACCGCACGGCCGAGCACCGGATGTTCCACCGCGACGCCGGCTACCTCGAGGGACGCCGGGTCCGCCGGTCCCGCGAGACCCGGGCGATGGCCCGGCGCACCGGGTTCGGCCGCGACCTGCTCTCCGGGCAGTGGGCGGCGGCGGAGTTCGCCGCGCTGTCGCGGCTGTGGGTCGACGGGGTCGCCGTGCCCCACCCCGTCTCGCTGGACGGCACCGAGCTGCTGCTCGAGTTCGTCGGCACGCCCGACGGGACGGCGGCGCCCCGCCTGGCCGCGCTGCGCCCCGACCCCGACGAGCTGGCCGACCTGTGGCGACAGCTGGGCGCGGCGCTGCACGGGCTCGCCCGCCACGGCCTCACCCACGGCGACCTGTCGGCCTACAACCTGCTCGTCGACGGCCGGGGCGGCGGGCAGCGGCTGGTCGTGATCGACCTGCCGCAGGTCGTCGACGTCGTCGGCAACCCGCAGGGCCCGGCGTTCCTGGCCCGCGACGTCGCGCGGGCGGCGGAGTGGTTCGCAGCCCGCGGGCTGCCCGACGCGCCGGCGCGCACCGCGGAACTGCTCGACGACCTGCACGCCGAGCTGGGCATTCCCGCGGACGCCGCGGGCGGTGGGACGTCACACCTGTAGAAGGATCACACCGCCCGCCGGGCGGTACCGCGCCGCGACGGCCGGGGCTCCGCTATGATCGAAAGCAGCGCCCCGGCCGTCATGGCCTGAGGAAGTCCGTCGCGGGCGCCCCACCCATCAGGGCGCCCCGCGCCCGGGCCCGTCCGGAGTGATCCTCAGCCGCCGCCATCTCGGCGCCGCCCCTCCCGCGACGTGCCACGTCCGGAGGTTCCTCCTTGTCTTCCCCCTTCGCTCGCCGTGCCCGCTCGGAATCCCGGGGCCCGGCGAACGCCTCGTCGTCACGCCGCCCCTCGGGTGGCGGCCGACCCCGCCCGACCCGCACACCCCAGGCCGGACCCACCCCGGCGTCCGTGATGCCCACCGAGGTGCTGTGGACCGTCCCGGAGTCCGGGATGCCGACCTTCGCCGACCTCGGCCTGCCCGCGCCCGTGCTGCGCGCGCTGACCGCCGGCGGCTTCACCGCCCCGTTCCCGATCCAGGCGGCCACGCTGCCCGAGACCCTCGCCGGCCGGGACCTGCTCGGCCGCGGCGAGACCGGCTCGGGCAAGACCCTGGCGTTCGGCCTCGCGCTGCTGTCGCGGCTCGAGGGCGGGCGCGCCCAGGCCCGGCGCCCGCGCGGCCTCGTCCTCGTCCCCACCCGCGAGCTCGCGCAGCAGGTCGTCGACGCCGTGGCGCCGTACGCCCGGGCGCTCGGCCTGACCGTCACCGCGGTGGTGGGCGGCATGTCGTTCAACCGGCAGGCCGCGGACCTGCAGCGCGGGGTCGACCTGCTCGTCGCGACGCCCGGCCGGCTCACCGACCACACCACCCAGGGCACCTGCGACCTGTCCGCCGTCGAGGTCACCGCGATCGACGAGGCCGACCGCATGGCCGACATGGGCTTCCTGCCCCAGGTCCGCCGGATCCTCGACCAGACCCCGACCGACGGGCAGCGGCTGCTGTTCTCGGCCACGCTCGACGGCGAGGTCGCGACGATCGTGCGCCGCTACCTGCACGACCCGGTGACGCGCGCCGTGGCCTCCCCGACCGGGCAGGTCGCGACGATGGAGCACCACCTGCTCGTCGTCGACACCGCGGCCAAGCCGCGGGTCGTCGCCGAGATCGCCGCCCGCGAGGGCCGCACCATCCTGTTCGTGCGCACCAAGCACGGCGTCGACAAGCTCGTGAAGGTCCTGCGGCGCGAGGGCGTCGTCGCCGGCGCGCTGCACGGCGGCAAGGCGCAGAACGCCCGCAACCGGGCGATCGCGGAGTTCAAGGAGGGCCGCACGCCCGTCCTGGTCGCGACGGACGTGGCGGCCCGCGGCATCCACGTCGACGACGTGAGCCTCGTCGTGCACGTCGACCCGCCCGCCGACCCGAAGGACTACCTGCACCGCGCCGGGCGCACGGCGCGCGCCGGCGAGTCCGGCACCGTCGTGACGATGGTGACCCCGCCCGAGCGGCGCGAGGTCGACCGGCTCACCCGCCTCGCGGGCGTCCGCGCGCCGAGCACCCAGGTCGGACCGGGCGACGACGCCCTGGCCAGGATCACCGGTGCCCGCACGCCCAGCGGCGTCGCGGTGGCCGAGCCGCCCAAGCCGGTGCAGAACCCGCCGCGCCGCCGCGGCCCGTCCGGCACCGGTCGCCCCGCCGGGGGTCGCTCGGTCAGCGGAGGCCGCTCGGCCGGCGGGCGGCCCGCCGGCGGCCGTGGCGGGCCCTCCCGCCCGCGCCGCGCCGCCTGAGGTCCACCGCACTCATGTCGCGAAAGCCACCTTCAGGGCACGACACGTCCTGACGGTGGCTTTCACGACACGGCGAGCCCGGCGCCCGGTGAGCCCGGCGTCGGCTGTGTCGACCGGTCGACGGCTCAGGTCAGGCCGAGGACGGACAGCGCCAGGCGCGCGGCGGCCCCGCCGTCCGCCTCCGCGACGGCCAGCGCCGCCGGGACGTCCAGGTTCGCCGACAGGGCGACCGTGACGGCCCGGGGCGCGGTCGCGGACCCGCCCGCACGGGCGGCCGCGGCGTAGAGGCGGTCCAGCCGGGCCGCGGCGCCGTCGAGAGCGGCCGGCGCGAAGTCCCACGGCCGGTCCCACGGCCGGTCGAGCAGGAGCAGGCGCAGCACCGCGGGCGGGTACCGGTCCAGGACGTCGGCGACGAGCACGAGGTTCCCCGTCGACTTCGCCATCTTCTCCCCCGCCACCTGCACCGTCCCCACGTGCAGCCAGGCCCGGGCGAAGGGCGTCACCCCGGTGAGGGCCTCGGCCATCGCCGCCTCGTACGCGTGGTGCGGGTAGCGCAGGTCCGCCCCGCCGACGTGCAGGTCCAGCGCCGGCCCGAAGGCGGTGAGCGCCATGGCCGTGCACTCGGCGTGCCAGCCCGGCCGCCCGTCCCCCCACGGGCTCGGCCACGCCGGTTCCGTCGTGCCCGCGCCCGGGCCGGCGGCCCGCCACACGGGGACGTCGGCCCAGTGTTCGCGGCCGTCCTCGAGGTCCTCGCCGAACTCCCGCGCCAGCCCCCGCGCGGTCGTGGCGTCGAGCCCGGCCCGCGTCGGCACGGCGGCCCCGCGGAAGTACACCGACCCGTCGCGCGCGTAGGCGTCGCCGGTCTCCACCAGCGCCTGCGCGAGGGCGACGACGTGGTCGACGTGGTTGTGGGCCCGCGGCTCGTGGGTGGGCCGGCGCACGCCGAGCGCGGCCATGTCGCGGTCGAAGCGGAACTGCTGGACGGCGGCGAAGCTGTCGAAGCGCGCCCCGGCGCGCGCGGCGGCGGCGTCGAGGACGTCGTCGACGTCGGTGACGTTGCGGCAGACCTCGACGTCCACGCCCGTGAGGCGCAGCACCCGCGCCGCGAGGTCGCCCCAGACGAACGTGGCGGCGTGCCCGAGGTGCGTGGTGTCGTAGGGGGTGATCCCGCAGACGTAGACCCGCGCCCGCCCGACGACGGGCACCGGGCGTCCCCGCAGCCGCAGCACGCCGCTACCGCGGTCCGCGACGGGCCGCGCGGCGCAGCTGCAGGATCCGCAGCGTCCCGGGGACGGCGCCGAGCAGGACGCCGGCGATCGCGGCCAGCAGCAGCGCCACCCCCGAGGGCAGCACGCCCTCCAGCGCGAAGAACGAGATCAGGACGGGCTGGTCGTTCTGGATGATGAACACGAGCAGGAACAGCAGCACCAGCGCGGACAGGATCAGCCCGGTCCACAGCACGCCGGTGCGGGAGTGCGCCACGGCCGGGGCCGGGGATGCGGGAGCGGCGGGGGCGGGCGGGACCGGTGCGGCCGGGGCCGGTGCGGCCGGGGCCGGGCCGGCGGTCACCGGGCCGGTCGCCGGGGCGCCGGCCC
>DASVUG010000199.1:0-5930 GCA_036387155.1 Pseudonocardia sp.
TTATAAAGCGGTCAGTGCATAGACTTTTAGGATAAAATGGATCGTCTTTGGCGTGCTACCGAAAGACTTCGACAAGGTCCGCCAACACTAGCGCGAGATTGTCTATAGCTGTCCGTAATTGAGGATAGCCGTTTGGCCACACCCTGCTGTAGATTCACTCCACGGTTTGATCAAGGCGCTTGGCCTCATCTCGCGATGGGCATGGACATTCTCCCCACCCTACGATAGGGGCGCGGTTTGCGCCTGCCAGTCGTCCCATCTAAGGCGACGTTGCAGCTCATCGATCAAGTACGCCCACTGCTCCGCGTTGCGTTGGGTCCCCTCCGGCAGCCGCAGCCCGGGCACGGTCCGCGTGCCGCCCAGCTCCACCAGCTCGACCGTCTTCTCCACGCCGGGCTCGAAGCGCACGGCCGTCCCGGCCGGCACGGCGAGCCGACGGCCCCGCGCGGCCTGCCGGTCGAACAGCAGCGCCGGGTTCGCCGCGGCGAAGTGGTAGTGACGCCGGTGTTACGCGTTCGGCCGGCCGTCGCGCCGGCGGTCGCCGCGGGCAGGATCGCACCATGGCCCCCCACCGCCCCGACCGGCTCGCCCCCGAGCGGTCCGACCCCGGGCGGTCCGGCACGGCCGGCACCCCGGCCGCCGGCCGGACCCCCGGGTACGAGGTGGACCACGGCCACGCCGAGCTCGTCGGCGACCCGCAGCGCCCGCTGACCTGGACGCTGCTGGTCGACGGCACCGCGCAGTCGCACGTCGACCTGGCCGACCCGACGCACCTGGAGTTCGAGTACGCCCGGCGCATCGGGCACCTGCTCGACGCGCTCGACCCCCCGCCGCCGGCCCCGCTGGCGGTGCTGCACCTCGGCGGCGGGGCCTGGACGCTGCCCCGCTACCTCGCCACGACCCGCCCGCGGTCGGCCCAGCGGGTCGTCGAGCTCGACGGCGCGCTCGCCGAGCTCGTGCGGACGCGCCTGCCCGCCGACGGGCTCGGGCTCGACGTCCGGGTCGCCGACGCCCGCGCGGCGCTCGCCGACGTCGCGGCGGGGTCGTGCGCCGCGGTGGTGCTCGACGTGTTCGCCGGCGCCCGGATCCCGGCGCACCTGACGTCGGTGGAGTTCGTGACGGCCGTGGCCCGCGTGCTCGCGCCGGGCGGGGTCTACGCCGCCAACCTGGCCGACGGCGCGGGCGGGACGGGCGGCGGGACGGCGGGCGGCGGCGCGCTCGGCTTCGCCCGCGGCCAGGCGGCCACCGCGGCGGCGGTGTTCCCCGAGGTCGCGGTGGTCGCCGCGCCGGACGTGCTGCGGGGGCGCCGCTTCGGCAACCTCGTGCTCGTCGCCGGGGACGCGCCGCCGACCGACGTGCTGGCCCGCCGCGTCGCGGCCGACCCGTTCCCCGCCCGCGTGCGGCCGGGCGCGGAGTTCGCGGCCGGGGCGGCGGTGGTCACCGACGCGACGGCGGTGCCGTCCCCGCGCCCGCCGGCCGGGTTCTTCGGCCAGTAGCCCGCCGGCCGGCCGGCGCCTGATCGGGCTCAGAAGGCGCCGTTGGCGACGGCCTCCGCGACGTTGCGGTTGTGCTCGTCCAGCGTCTGGGCGAAGCACGACGACCCGTCGGCGCGGCAGCGGACGAAGAACTGCCACGGCCCCTCGGCCGGCTCCAGCGCCGCCGCGATGGCCTCCCGGCCCGGCGCCGCGATCGGGGTGGGGGGCAGCCCCGGCGTCGCGTAGCTGTTGTACGGGCCGGGCCGGGTGCGGTCGGCCTCGTTCGTGCGCAGCGCCTGCCGGTCCAGCGGGTAGTTCACCGTGGAGTCCAGCTGCAGCCGCTGGCCGGCGCCGAGCCGGTTGTAGAGCACGCGGGCGACCTTGGGCATGTCCGGGGTGATGCCCTCCTTCTCGACCAGGGACGCCACCACCAGCACCTTGTACGGCGTATAGCCGATGCCGCGGGCCCCGCTGACCAGGCCGTCGCTCTCCAGCTTCGAGGTCGACGCGGTGAGCACGCCGCGCAGCACCTCCGGCGCGGGCGTGCCCGGCGCCACGTCGTAGCGGCCCGGGACGAGCAGGCCCTCCAGCCGCCGGCCCGGCTCGGCCCGGGCGACGTCCTCGCGCGCCCACGTCGGCACCCCGAGCGCGGCCGGGTCCGCCGTCGCCATGGCCTCGCGCAGCTGGTCGGGGGTGACGCACCGGCGCTCGCCGTCCAGCTGCGCGCACGTCGCGTCGGAGATCAGGGACAGCACGCCGGGCACCACCGAGCCGTCGGGGTTGCTCGTGTCGTCCAGCTGCACGCCGCCGCGGATCTCCAGCTGGCCCACCCGGGTGTCCGGCGCGAGCAGCAGCGCGACCGCCGAGCGGCCCGCCATCTGCCGGCGCAGGTTGTAGTAGCCGGGCTGGACCGACCGGACCCGGGGCTCGTCGGCCGCGGCCGCGGTGAAGGCCTCCACGCTCTTGACGACGTCCGCCCGCTGCAGCGCCCGGCCGATCTCGGCGCCGGTGGCGCCCTGCTGCACCTGGACGATGACGTTCCCGCCGCCGTCACCGTCGTAGTCCGGCGGCCCGTCGAACTCCCGGTAGAGCAGGTAGCCCCCGCCGAGCACGCCGCCCGCGAGCAGCAGCACGGCCAGGACCGTGGCGAGGGTCCGCCGGCGCCGCCGCCGCGCGCGCGTCCGCACGTCGCCGCGCGTCAGCGGCGCCACCGCGGCGTACTCCTCCGTCGGGTGCTCGGTCACCGCGCTCCCGCGCTGCGCCCGGTCCGCGCTGCGCGCGGCGCCGTGCCGCGCGGTTCGCTCGCTGCGCTCGCTCACCGCTCTCCCTCGCTGCGCTCGGTCGGCCCTGGGGAGTCCGACTCAACGCGGGGCGCGGTGCCCACGGTCCGCTCGCTGCGCTCGCTCACCGGCCCCCGCAGTGTTCGGGCCGGCGTCCGGCCGGGCGCACGCCGCTGCTGCTGCCGTTCCAGGTCACGGGGAGGGAGCGTAATCGCCCGCACGTCGCGGTACGGGCCGAACGCGACGAACGGGCGCCGGTCCGGGCTCAGAGGGCGTCCGACGGGCCGTCGGGGCCGGTGCCCGTCCCCGGTCCGCCGGTCGCCGCGCGTCGGTGGGCGTCGAGCCAGCCCTGCAGGATGGCGACGGCGGCCACCTGGTCCACCACGGCCCGCTGCCGGCGGCCCTTGCGGCCGCTCGCGCGCAGCTGCTGCGTGGCGACGACGGTGGTGAGCCGCTCGTCGGCGAACGTGACGGGCACCGGGACGCGCGCGGCCAGCGCGGTGGCGAACGCCCGCGCCGCCTCCGCGGCGGGGCCCTCCCGGCCGGCCAGGGTGCGGGGCAGCCCGACGACGACCTCGACGACCCCGTGCTCGGCGACCAGCGCGCCGATGGCGGCGAGGTCCGTGCCGCGGGCGACGTCGCGCGCCACGGTGACCAGCGGCGTGGCCAGCACGCCGTCCGGGTCGCCGAGGGCGACGCCGACGCGCACGGCGCCGACGTCGATCCCCAGCCGCCGCCCCCGGGTCACGGCGAGCCCCGCCCGGCGGGCGGGAGCGCGGACGGATCCTCCACGGACGGGTCTCAGGCCGTCGCGAGCGCCCGGCGCAGGGCGTCCTGCGCGGCCGGCACGCCCGCCGGGTCCGTCCCCCCGCCCTGGGCCAGGTCCGGCTTGCCGCCGCCGCGGCCGCCGACCGCCGGGGCGAACGCGGGCACGAGCTTCCCGGCCGCGAGGCCGCGGTCGCGGGCCGCGGCCGTCGTCGCGACCACGAACGCGACCTTCTCGGCGGCCGGGGCGAACAGGGCCACCACCCCGGGCCGCGACCCGAGCCGGGCGCGGACGTCCGTGGCCAGCGCGCGCAGGTCGTTCCCGCCGACGCCCTCGGGCACCGTGGCCGTCACCAGGGCGACCCCGCCGACGTCCTCGGCGCCGGACGCGAGGTCCCCGGCCGAGGACAGGACCGCGTCCGCGCGCACCTTCTCCAGCTCGCGCTCGACGGTGCGCAGCCGCTCGACCAGCGCGCCGACGCGGTCCGGGACCTCCTCGGGCCGGGTCTTGAGCTGGTCGGCGAGCGTCGAGACGATCAGGTGCTCCCGGGACAGGTGCCGGAAGGCGTCCAGCCCGACGAGGGCCTCGACCCGCCGCACGCCCGAGCCGACCGACCCCTCCGACAGCACCTTGACCATGCCGATCTCGCCGGTGCGCCCGACGTGCGTGCCGCCGCACAGCTCGCGCGAGTAGTCGCCCATGTCGACGACCCGGACGCGGTCGCCGTACTTCTCGCCGAACAGCATCATCGCGCCCAGCCGGCGGGCCTCGTCCATGGAGGTCTCGTAGGCGGTGACCTCGCGGTCCTCCTGCAGGACGGTGTTGACCTCGTCCTCGATCTCGGCCAGCGACGACGGCGACACCGCCCCCGACGGGGAGGTGAAGTCGAAGCGCAGCCGGCCCGGGGCGTTCAGCGAGCCCGCCTGCGCCGCGGAGGGCCCCAGCGCCCCGCGCACCCCGGCGTGCACGAGGTGCGTGGCGGTGTGCGCGCGGGAGACCGCGGCGCGCCGGGCCGGGTCGACCTCGGCGACGACGACCGCGTCCAGCGGCAGCTCGCCCGCGACGACCTCGCCCCGGTGCACCCGCAGGCCCGGCACCGGCACCTGCACGTCGTCCACCCGGACGGTGACCCCGTCGCCGCGCAGCGTGCCGTGGTCGGCCTGCTGACCGCCCGACTCGGCGTAGAACGGGGTGCGGTCCAGCACGACCTCGACGCGGTCGCCGGCGCGCGCGACCGGCACCGACGCGCCGCCGACGAGCAGGCCCAGCACGCGGGCCTCGGCGGCCAGATCGGTGTAGCCGAGGAACTCGGTCGTCGGCGCCGGCGCGGCGGGGTGCGCGGCGGGGTGCGCGGCGAGGTCCACCGTGGCGGCGGGCGACGACGACGCCCGCGCCCGGGCGGCGTCGTCGAGCAGCACCCGGTACACCGAGCCGTCGCCGTGCTGGCCGATCTTGCGCGCCCGGGCGTCGGCCTGGGCGCGGGCCCGCTGCTCGTCCATCAGGGCGGCGAACCGGTCGCGGTCGACCTGGAGCCCGGCCTCGGCGGCCATCTCGAGGGTGAGGTCGATCGGGAAGCCGTAGGTGTCGTGCAGCTGGAAGGCCCGGTCACCGGGCAGCGTGGTGCCGCCGGCGCGCCGGGTGCTCTCCACGGCGGTGTCGAAGATCCTGGACCCGGCGGTCAGGGTGGCCAGGAAGGCCTCCTCCTCGCCCTCGACGACGGCCGCGATGCGCTCGAAGTCGCTCGCGAGCTCGGGGTAGGTCGGGCTCATCTCGTCCCGGACGACCGCGGCGAAGCTCGGCAGGACCGGCTCGGTCACCCCGAGCAGCCGCGCCGAGCGCACGATCCGCCGCAGGAGCCGGCGCAGCACGTACCCGCGGCCCTCGTTGCCGGGCGTGACCCCGTCCGAGATGATCATGACGCCGGAGCGCGCGTGGTCCGCGATGACCCGGAACCGGACGTCGTCGGCGTGGTCCGCGCCGTAGCGGCGGCCGGACATCTGCTCGGCGCGGGCGATGACCGGGCGGACGAGGTCGGTGTCGTAGACGCTGTCGACGCCCTGCAGCAGCGTCGCCACGCGCTCGACGCCCATCCCGGTGTCGATGTTCTTCTTCGGCAGGGTGCCGACCGGCGGGTAGTCGTCCTTCGGGGAGAGCTCACCGCGGACGTCCTGCATGAAGACCAGGTTCCAGATCTCCAGGTAGCGGTCCTCGTCGGCCTCCGGGCCGCCGTCGCGGCCGTGCTCGGGCCCGCGGTCGTAGTAGATCTCGGAGCAGGGGCCGCCGGGGCCGGGCACGCCCATGTCCCAGTAGTTGTCCTTGCCGCCGCGGCGCTGGATCCGCTCGGCCGGCAGCCACCGCCGCCACAGGTCGTACGCCTCGTCGTCGTCGCGGTAGACCGTCGCCCAGAGC
>DASVUG010000200.1:0-3683 GCA_036387155.1 Pseudonocardia sp.
GCGAGCCGCATCCCCACGACCGGCGCAAACAGCTGCTGCACGTGCGGACCGAGGGCGCGCAGGACGTCCAGCAGCTGTTCGACACGGTCCTGGGCGACGCCGGCGCGCTGCTCGACGGCCTCGACGACCACCAGCTGCGCGGCGTCGCCCTGTTCCTCGAACGCGGCATCGCGCTCGCCTACCGGCGCAACGCCCTGCTGCGCGTGGAACGCCTGCGGGGCCCGCGGGACACGCCGACGACCACCGGGGAGAGGGAGCCGTGACCGACCACGCCGAGATCGACACCGAGATCGACACCGAGACCGACGCCGGGGTCGACACCGAGATCAGGGCCCTGTACGCCCGGATGTGCCGGGCGTGGAGCAGCGGCGACGCCGAGGCGTACGGCGCGTGCTTCACCGACGACTGCGACTACGTCGCGTTCGACGGCAGCCACGTCCGCGGCCGCGCGGCGGTCGTCCGCTCGCACGACGCGCTGTTCCGCGGGGTCCTGAACGGGTCGCGGCTCGTCGGGGAGGTCACCGGGACCCGCCGTCTCGGCCGGGACGCCGCGCTCGCCCACGGTCTCGGCTCGATCGTCGTGGCCTGGCGGGCACGGCCCCCGCGGCGGCGCCTCACCGTCAACACCCTGGTCGCGGTGCGGTGCCCGGAGGGCTGGCGGTTCGCCGCGATCCACAACGGCCGCGTCCGACCACTGACCGTCCCGCAGCCCGACGCCGTGCCGTCGCGCGTCGCGCGGGCGCTCGTCCGCGGCGCCCGCACGGCAGGGCTGGGTCGTTACCGCCGCAGCGCCTGATCCGCCGCCGACGTCCGGCCCCGGCGGTGGTGACCTCGCTCGCGGGAGCGGTCCGGGTGACGCCCGTCCCGTTCACACCGGGCACCGGGGGGATAGCCTGCCCCCGTGTCCACCACCGCCGCCCCCGTCACCGTGACCGTCACCGGCGCCGCCGGGCAGATCGGCTACGCGCTGCTGTTCCGGATCGCCTCGGGGCAGCTGCTCGGCCCGGACACGCCGCTGCGGCTGCGCCTGCTCGAGGTGCCGCAGGCGGTCAAGGCCGCCGAGGGCACCGCCATGGAGCTCGACGACTGCGCGTTCCCCCTGCTGCGCGGCATCGACATCACCGACGACGCCGCGGTCGCGTTCGACGGCTGCAACGTCGCGCTGCTCGTCGGCGCCCGGCCGCGCACCAAGGGCATGGAGCGCGGGGACCTGCTGGAGGCCAACGGCGGGATCTTCGCCCCGCAGGGCCGGGCGATCAACGACGGCGCCGCGGACGACGTGCGCGTCCTCGTGGTCGGCAACCCGGCCAACACGAACGCGCTGATCGCCCGCTCCGCCGCACCGGACGTCCCGGACGACCGGTTCACCGCCATGACGCGCCTGGACCACAACCGCGCGGTGGCGCAGCTGGCGAAGAAGCTGGACGTGCCCGTCGCCGAGATCCGCCGGCTGACCGTGTGGGGCAACCACTCGGCCACCCAGTACCCGGACGTCTCGCACGCCGAGGTCGGCGGCAAGCCCGCGGTCGAGCAGGTCGAGCAGGCCTGGCTGCGCGACGAGTTCATCCCGACGGTCGCCAAGCGCGGCGCCGCGATCATCGAGGCGCGCGGCTCGTCGTCGGCGGCGTCGGCGGCCAACGCGGCGGTCGACCACGTGCACGACTGGGTCCTCGGCACCCCCGAGGGCGACTGGACCTCCGCCGCGGTCGTCTCCGACGGCTCCTACGGCGTCGAGGAGGGCCTGGTCTCCTCGTTCCCGGTCGTCTCGCGGGACGGCCGCTGGGAGATCGTCCAGGGCCTCGACGTCGACGCGTTCTCCCGCGAGCGCATCGACGCCACGGTCGCGGAGCTGGTGGAGGAGCGCGAGGCCGTCAAGGGCCTGGGGCTGGTCTAGGCTCAGCCCAGCTCGGCGATCGCGAAGGCCTCCGGGCCCACGGTCAGGGCCGCGTCGGCGACCTCGACCGGCTCCGACGCCAGGAGCACCCGCTGGATCGGGACGCCCAGGTCGAACGTCACCCCGGCGTCCCCGAGGTTGACCGCCAGCCGCAGCGCGCCGCGGTGCAGCAGCAGCGTGCGCGCCTCCTCGTCGACGTCGACCTCCACCTCGTCCAGCCACGGGTCCGACAGCTCCGGGCGCGCCTTCCGCAGGGCGATCAGCTCGCGGTAGGCCGAGAGCACCGCGGCGTGCGGCTCCTCGTCGGGCTCGGACCAGTCCAGCTTGGAGTCGGTGAACGTCGCGTCCGCCGTCGGGTCGGGCACCTCGTCGTCGGAGTCCCAGCCGTGCTCGGCGAACTCCGAGCGGCGCCCGTCGCGCACCGCCGCGTTGAGGTCCGGGTCGGGGAAGTGCGCGAAGAACTGCCACGGCGTGCGCGCGCCCCACTCCTCGCCCATCCACACCATCGGGGTGAACGGCGAGCAGAACAGGATGGCCGCGCCGCACGCCACCAGGCCCGGCGTGAGCGTGGCGGCGTGCCGGTCCCCGATCGCCCGGTTCCCGACCTGGTCGTGGTTCTGCAGGTAGGTGACGAAGCGGTGGCCGGGGACGCGGCGGGTGTCGACGGGCGCGCCGTGCGTGCGGCCGCGGAAGCTGCTCCAGGTGCCCTCGTGCAGGAACGCGCGGGTCAGGACGTGCGCGAGCCCGGTCAGCCCGGCGAGCGCGAAGTCCGCGTAGTAGCCCTGGCTCTCGCCGGTGAGCACGGCGTGCAGGCTGTGGTGCACGTCGTCGGCCCACTGGGCCTGCAGGCCGTACCCGCCGCCCTCGCGCGCCGTGACCACCTTCGCGTCGTTCATGTCGGACTCGGCGATCAGCGACAGCGGTCGGCCCACGTGCGTCGACAGCGACTCGACCTCGATCGCGAGCTGCTCGAGGACGTGCACCGCCCGGGTGTCGTGCAGGGCGTGCACGGCGTCGAGGCGCAGCCCGTCGACGTGGAAGTCGCGCAGCCACATCAGCGCGTTGTCGATGATGTAGCGGCGCACCTCCTCCGAGTGCGCGTCGTCGAGGTTGACCGTCGGCCCCCAGATCGTCTGCCCCGCGAAGTAGGGGCCGAAGCGGTCCAGGTAGGCCCCCGAGGGCCCCAGGTGGTTGTAGACGACGTCGAGCACCACGCCCAGCCCGCGGGAGTGGCACGCGTCGACGAAGCGCTTGAACGCGTCGGGGCCGCCGTAGTTCTCGGTGACGGCGTACCAGCCGACGCCGTCGTAGCCCCAGTTGCGGTCGCCGTCCACGGCGTTGACCGGCAGCACCTCGACCAGGTCGATCCCCAGCGTCACCAGGTGGTCGAGCTTCTCGACGGCGCTGTCGAAGGTGCCGCCCTCGGTGAACGTGCCGATGTGCAGCTCGTAGAGCACGGCGCCGGGGAGCTGCCGCCCCGTCCAGGCCCGGTCGGTCCAGAAGAACGAGGCGTGGTCGTAGAGCCGCGACGCCGAGTGCACGCCCGTCGGCTGCCACAGCGACCGCGGGTCGGGCAACGGGGTCTCGTCGTCGTCGAGGAGGAACGCGTACGCCGCGCCCGGCCCGGCGTCGGGCACGTCGACGCGCCACCAACCGCCGTGGTCGAGCGTCATCTCGTGCGCCCGGTTGTCGACGAGGACGCGCACCCTCTTCTTGAGCGGTGCCCACACCGCGAACGGAGCCACGGGGAGATCCTGCCCGTTCCTCCGCCGGACCGCCGGGTCGGCTC
>DASVUG010000201.1:0-2707 GCA_036387155.1 Pseudonocardia sp.
CGGCGAGCAGCCGGTCGACGTCCTCGTCGTCGGTGTAGGGGGCCAGACCGACGCGCAGCGCGCCGGCGTCGCCGAACCCGAGCCGCCGCGACGCCTCCCGCGCGTAGAAGGCGCTGGCCGGGGCGTTGACGCCGCGCCCGGCGAGGAAGCGGTACGCCCGCTGCGGGGCGTCGGGGCCGCGGCCGGGGAACGACAGCAGCAGGGTCGGCGTGCGGAGCGCCGCCCGGGAGTGCCGGACGACGTCCGGCTCGGCCCCGCCGCTCGGCGCCGCGAGCCCGTCCTCGATCCGGTGCCGCAGCCGGTCCTCGTGCCGCTCGACCGCGGCCATGCCCGCGAGCAGCCGCTCCCGCCGCGACGCGCCGGGTGGGACGCCGGGTCCGGCCAACCCGGCGAGGAAGTCGACGGCGGCCGTCGTCCCCGCCAGGAGCTCGTAGGGCAGGGTGCCCAGCTCGAAGCGCTCGGGGACGGTGTCGGGCGACGGGGCGAGCTTCTGCGGGGCGAGCGTCTCCAGCAACGCCGGGGCGGCGGCGAGCACCCCGCAGTGCGGGCCGAGGAACTTGTACGGCGAGCAGGCGTAGAAGTCGGCGCCGAGCGCGTCGACGTCAACCGGGGCGTGCGCGGTCAGGTGCACCCCGTCGACGAACACCAGCGCGTCGCGCTCGTGCGCGGCCGCGGCGATCAGGTCGACCGGCGGGCGGGTGCCCAGCAGGTTCGACGCGCCCGTCACGGCGACCAGCCGCGTCCGCGACGACAGGTGTCGCGCGACGTCGGCGACGGTGAGCTCGGCCGTGCGCGGGGAGAACTCGGCCCACCGCACCACGGCCCCGACGTCGCGCGCCGCGAGCACCCACGGGCGGATGTTGGCGTCGTGGTCGAGGCTGGTGACGATCACCTCGTCACCGGGGCGCCAGGTGGCGGCCAGCGTGCGGGCCATGTCGAAGGTCAGCGCCGTCATGCTGCGGCCGAAGACGACCCCGGCCGGGTCGGCGCCCAGCAGGTCGGCCACCGCGGCCCGGGCGGCGTGCACGATCCCGTCGGCGGTGCGCTCGGCGGCCGTGACCGAGCCGCGGTTGGCCAGCGGGGCGACCAGCGCCGCCGCGACGGCGTCGGCGACGACGTCGGGCACCTGCGACCCGCCCGGCCCGTCGAAGTGCGCGGCGCCCGCCCGCAACGCGGGGAAGCGGGCGCGCACGGCGCGGACGTCGTAGTCGCTGACAGCGTTGTCCATGTGCCCACACTGGCAGAGCGGGCGGCCGGCGGGAACGGTCAGCCGGCCTGCTCGGTGTCGAACGTGTCGTCCGAGCCGCGCCCGCCCGGTGCCACGGCCCGGCAGGCGCGGACGAGGGCGCGGGCGAAGGTGCCCGGGGCGTCGAGGAAGACGTCGTGGTCGCCGTCGATCTCGACGACGTCCACGAGGCTGGCCGGCGGCACCGCGCGGGCCAGGCCCCACTGCCGTCCGGGCGGGACGACCCGGTCGTGCCGGGCGACGACGACCGCGGTGGGCACGTCCACCCCGCCGATCCAGCGGTGCGAGCTGAAGCCGCACACGGCCTGCATCGCCGCCAGCGCCGTGACCAGCGGCATCCGCCGCATGCGGGCGATCACCTCGCGGCGCACCCGCCCGTCCAGCCCGTCGCCGAGCAGCCGGGCCCCGACGAGGTCGGCGCCCACGGGGAACGCCGGCGGGACCCAGCCCAGCGCGCCGACCGCGAACGGGATCCCCATCGCCGTCAGCTGCTCCAGGGGCGAGCCGGAGACGTTGCGCGCCGTGGCGCACAGCACCAGCCCCGCGGTGAGCGCGGGGTGGCGTCGCCAGAACGCCTGGGCGACCATGCCGCCCATCGAGTAGCCGACGGGCACGACGGGCCCGACGTCCAGCGCGTGCACCACCGCGGCGACGTCGTCGGCGCAGTCCTCGAGCCGGTACGGCACGCGGGCGGGCGGGCCGGCGCCGTGGCCGCGCAGGTCCAGGGTGAGCACCCGGAACCGCGGGGCGAGCGCGGGGAGCGCGCCCGACCAGTTCGTCGCGGCGTCCAGGGTGACCCCGTGCAGGAGGACGAGGGTGGGCGCGCCGAGCGGGCCGGGCGTGTCCAGGACGGTGATCCGGCCGCGGCCGCCGGCGTCGACGACCCGCGTGACCGACCC
The DNA here is from genome assembly GCA_036387155.1 of Pseudonocardia sp. Taxonomy (GTDB): domain Bacteria; phylum Actinomycetota; class Actinomycetes; order Mycobacteriales; family Pseudonocardiaceae; genus Pseudonocardia. The sequence goes on from DASVUG010000201.1 coordinate 2,146, forward strand.
GGGGAGCCCCTCGTCGTGCAGCGCGCCCATGGTGACCCCCGTCGGTCGTCACACGCCCGTCGAAACGATACGGTAACCCGGCCTCGCAACCCGGTGTCGCAACCGGACGCCGTCCCCCTGGGGCCGCTGTGACACGGGTGCGCGGCCCGCACCGCGACACGACGGGCGTAGTCCCGCGACGAGCGGTTGCTCCGGTCGAGCGAATCGCGGGGTGTCGCCACCGCATCGACCTGAGAGATCGACACCGCCGTCGGGCCGAGATCACTGCGCCGTCCGGGGCAACAGGCCACGGCGAGCGGTCCTCGCGGCGCGACGGACGCCCTCCACCGCCCGCCCGCGCGCCCGGGCTGCCAGGGACGCGCCCGGCGCAGAACAGCTGTTCAGGGTCTGCGATCACCGGTAGACAGGACGGTGCACGACCAGATCCGCGCCCCGCTCCCCCGCCGCGCGATCCGGGTACGGCCCGCTCCACCCGCTCCCCGCTCCGTGAAAGGCGCCGATCGTGGCAACCGCCGACCCTCGGCACGACCGCACGAACGCCCTGCCGGTTCCCCGCCCCGCC
>DASVUG010000202.1:0-5976 GCA_036387155.1 Pseudonocardia sp.
GCACCTCGGCGTCGTTGAGCGCCGCGGTGGGCTCGTCCATGATCAGGACGCGGGGGTCGTACGACAGCGCCTTGGCGATCTCGACCATCTGCTGCTTGGCGACCGTGAGCCCCCCGACGACGTCGCGGGGGCGCAGGGGCAGGTGCAGCCGGTCGATCAGCTCCTGGGCGCGGGCGTCGAGCGCGCCGTCGCGGAGCAGGAACCGCGCCCGCCGCGGCTCGCGGCCGATGAAGACGTTCTGCGCGACCGTGAGGTCGGGCATCAGGTTGAACTCCTGGTGGATGATGCTGATGCCCAGCTCCTGGGCGTGGCGCGGGCCGGTGATCCGCACCGGCCGCCCGTCGAGGACGAACTCGCCCTCGTCGGCGGCGTGGATCCCGGACAGGAGCTTCATCAGCGTCGACTTGCCCGCGCCGTTCTCCCCGACCAGCGCCAGCACCTCGCCGCGCCGCAGGGTGAGGTGCATGTCCTGGAGCGCCCTGACCCCGGGGAAGCTCTTGCTCACCCCGCGCACCTCGAGCAGCGGCTCCATCAGCGCCCGCCCCACGTCACGACGCCCTTGCGGAGGATCGCGTTGCCGTACACGCGGGTCTCGCCGGTGCGCACGACGAGGTACGCGCCCGCGGCCTCGGCGTAGAACCGGTGCCGGTCGAGGAAGCGGACGGCGTCCTCGGCGGCGCCCGCCGCCTCGACCAGCGCGGTCTGCACGGGCAGCCGCGTGCCGTCCGCGCTCTCCATCAGGTCGACCGACGGGGCGTCGTCGAGCGGCACGACGGTGCGGACCGCCGCGAGCAGGTCGGGCGTCGTCACCCCGGGGAACGTCAGCGACCGGGTGGCCAGCCGCTCGGCGGGGAAGTGCGCGTCGGCCAGCACGACCGCGTCGGAGTGCCCCATGGCGTCGAGGTGCGCCAGCAGCGGGCCGGTGAGCAGCGGGTGGATCCCGGTCAACATCGCGTCTCCTCGTGGGCGGCGGGGACGGGCAGGCCGTACACCCGCGTGGCCGTGCCCGCGAGCAGCTGCGCCCGCTCGGCCGGGGCGAGCTCCCCGACCAGCGCGGCGGTGACCTCCCACGTCCCGGCGTAGCCGGCGCTCAGCAGGGTCATCGGCCAGTCGCCGCCCCACATCAGCCGCTCCGGTCCGAACAGCTCCAGCGCGACCTCCCACGCCGGGCGCGCGGCCGCGACGGTGAACGGGGTGCCGGGCACCGGCAGGCCCGAGACCTTCGCGACCGTGTTGGGGCGGGCCGCGACGTCCGCGAGCACCCGCCGCCAGACCGCGAACGCGCCCGGGTCGGCGGGCGGCTTGCCCAGGTGGTCGACGACGACGGTGAGCCCCGGCAGCGCCGCGGCCAGCTCGGCGGTGGCGGCGAGGTGGCGCGGCCAGGCGTCGGGGACGTCGAACGGCAGCCCCGCCCGCGCGAGGTGCCCCAGCGACTCCCGCACGGCCGGCAGCCGCAGGAAGTCGTCGCGCGGGTCGTCGTGCACGAGGTGGCGCACCCCGCGGAACGCCGGGTGCTCCCGCCACCGCTCCAGCTGCGCCGCGGCCGCCGCCGGGTCGTCCAGCCGCACCCAGCCGACCACGCCCGCCACCCAGTCGCACCGGTCGGCGACCTCGAGCAGGTACGCGGTGTCCGCGAGGGAGTCCTCGGCCTGCACCAGGACGGCCCGGTCCACCCCGGACGCGTCCAGCTCCGCGCGGGCCCGCTCCGGGGTGATCGTGGCGTGCAGCGGGCCGTGCGCGGGGGTGATCCACGCGTAGTCGCCGCGCTCCAGGTCCCACACGTGCAGGTGGGCGTCCACGATCCCGTCGACGATCCCGCCCCCGCTCATGCCGGCACCGTGCGCCGCACCGCGTCCCACAGCGCCTCCGGGACGGGGGCGCGCAGCCGGGCGAGGTTCTCCCGGACCTGGGCGGCGGTGGCGGCGCCGAGCACGACGGAGCGCACGGCGTCGTGGCGCAGCGGGAACCGCAGTGCGGCGGTCGGGAGGTCGACGCCGTGGGCGGCGCAGACGTCGGCGAGCCGGCGGGCCTGGGCGAGCACGTCGTCGGGCGCCGCCCCGTAGTCGTAGCGGGCGTCCGCGGCGGGGCGGGGCCGGGCCAGCAGCCCGGAGTTGAGGACGCCGGCCGCGACGATCCCGACGCCGAGGGCCCGGCAGGTGTCCGGCAGCTCCTCGGCCTGTTCCAGCAGCGTGTACCGCCCGGCGACCATCAGCAGGTCCGCCGCCCCGGAGCGGGCCGCGGCCAGCAGCGCGTCGGTCGACATCGAGCCGACGCCGACCGCGCGGACGAGCCCCTCGTCGCGCAGCGCGGCCAGGGCGGGCAGCCCCGTCGCCAGCGCGGGCGCGAGGTCGTACGCGTCGGGGTCGTGCAGGAACAGCACGTCGACCCGGTCCAGCCCGAGCCGCTCCAGCGACTCCTCCAGGCTGCGGCGGATCCCGGCGGGGGAGGGGTCCCACACCCGCTCGTAGGCCGCAGGCACCGCGAACAGGTTCGCCGTGTCGAGCCGGTCCGCGGTGAGCGGGCTGGGCCGCAGCAGCCGTCCCACCTTCGTCGACACGACGTACGCGTCGCGCGGCTTGTCCGCGAGGAACCGACCGAGCCGGCGCTCGGCCAGGCCCAGCCCGTAGTGCGGCGCGGTGTCGAAGTAGCGGACGCCGCCGTCCCAGGCGGCCTGCAGCAGCGCGTGCGCGTCGTCGTCGGACCGGGGCTCGTGGAGGTTGCCGAGCTCGCCGCCGCCGAGGCCCACCCGGGGGAGCGCGAGGTCAGCCACCGGTGGCCACCGTGTGGCTCCGCAGCGACGCGGCGAGCATCTCCGTGCCCGCGCCGGGGGCGAGCGGGACGCGGTAGCGGCCGTCGCGGACGTCCACCGGGGTCACGAAGTGCTCGTGGAGGTGGTCGACGAACTCGATCATCCGCCCCTCCGTCGTCCCCGACACCGCGACGAAGTCGAACATCGCCAGGTGCTGCACGGCCTCGCACAGCCCGACGCCCCCGGCGTGCGGGCAGACCCGCACCCCGAACTTGGCCGCGAGCAGCAGGATCGCGACGTTCTCGTTCACCCCGGCGACCCGCGTCGCGTCCAGCTGCAGCACCTGCAGCGCGCCGTGCTGGAGGAACTGCTTGAACATCACGCGGTTCGCCGCGTGCTCGCCGGTGGCGACGGGGACCGGGGCGACCCCCCGGGCGATCGCCGCGTGCCCGAGCACGTCGTCCGGGCTCGTCGGCTCCTCGACCCAGGCGAGGTCGTAGGGGGTCAGCTCCTTGACCCAGCGGATCGCCTCGGGCACGTCCCAGCGCTGGTTCGCGTCGACGGCGATGCGCACGTCCGGGCCCACCACCGCGCGGGCCAGCGCCAGCCGGCGCAGGTCCTCCTCGAGGTCGGCGCCCACCTTCAGCTTGATCTGGGTGAACCCGTCCGCGACGGCCTCGCGGCACAGCCGGGCGAGCTTGGCGTCGTCGTAGCCGAGCCAGCCGGGGGTGGTGGTGTAGGCGGGGTAGCCCTCGCGGCGCAGCGCCTCCTCGCGCCCGGCGCGGCCCGGCTCGGCGGTCCGCAGGATCCGCAGCGCCTCCTCGCGGGTCAGCGCGTCGGTGAGGTAGCGGAAGTCGACGAGGTCGACCAGCTCCTCGGGCGTCATGTCCGCGAGCAGCTTCCACAGCGGTCGGCCCGCGCGCTTGGCCTTGAGGTCCCACAGCGCGGTGACCACCGCGCCGATCGCCATGTGCACGACGCCCTTCTCGGGGCCCAGCCACCGCATCGGCGAGTCGTGCACCAGGCTGCGCCACACCGCGCCCATGTCGCCGAGGAGCTCCTCGACGTCCGCGCCGACGAGCCGGTCGGCCAGCGCGCGGATGGCCGCCACCTGCACGTCGGTGCCGCGGCCGATGGTGAACACGAAGCCGTGACCGGAGAGCCCGTCGGGGGCGTCGGTGTCGATCCGGACGTAGCCGGCGGAGTAGTCCGGGTCCGGGTTCATCGCGTCCGACCCGTCGAGCGACAGCGAGGTCGGGAACCGGACGTCGGCCGTCGACAGGGCCGTGACACGACTCACATCCGGTCCCTTCCGCGGGGTGCGCCCACGGTAGACATCCGATGTTTGAGGGTCAATAGTGTGGCCGTCGTGTTACCAGGGCGGTATCCGCGGTGCTCGCCCACCGGACATCCGATGTCGGGAGGACGCCGATGGCCCTGGAGTTCGACGGGCTGGTGGCCGTGGTCACCGGCGGCGCGTCCGGGATCGGCGCGGCCGTCGTGGAGCGGCTGCTCGCCGACGGGGCGCGGGTCGCCGCGCTCGACCTGCACCCCGGCGGGGCGCCGCCGGGGGCGCTGGCGGTCGAGGTGGACGTCACCGACGACGCGGGGGTGCGCGCGGCCGTCGACCGCGTCGTGGGGGAGTGGGGCCGGCTCGACGTCCTGGTGAACAACGCCGGCATCGGGGCCCAGGGCACCGTCGCGGACAACCCGGACGACGAGTGGTGGCGCGTCCTCGACGTCAACCTGCTCGGGGTCGTCCGGGTCACCCGGGCCGCGCTGCCGGCCCTGCGCCGCTCGCCCGCCGCCGCCGTCGTCAACACGGCCTCGATCGCGGCGACCGCGGGCCTGCCGCAGCGGGCGCTGTACAGCGCGAGCAAGGGCGCGGTGCTCGCGCTGACCCGCGCGATGGCCGCCGACCACCTGCCCGAGGGCATCCGGGTCAACTGCGTCACCCCCGGCACCGCGGACACCCCCTGGATCGACCGGCTCCTCGCGCGGGCGGACGACCCGCAGGCCGAGCGGGCCGCGCTCGAGGCCCGCCAGCCGCACGGGCGGCTCGTCAGCGCCGAGGAGGTGGCCGGCGCCGTGGCCTACCTCGCGAGCCCCCGCTCGGCGTCGACCACCGGCACGGCGCTCGCCGTCGACGGGGGCATGCAGGAGCTGCGCCTGCGGCCGCGTCCGTAGGGAGCTGCCCGGCACAGCGGACAGGAACTGTCCGCTGTCCCGGGCACCGTGGGGGCCACCCCGCTGTGAAGGAGCTCGTCATGCAGGACCTGTCCCAGGTCACCCCGTTCGCCGCCACCCTGCGCGGCATCGACGAGCCCGACCCCGTCCGCGCCGCCCTGCGTGCCGCGGGCCCGCTCGTCCGGGCCGAGGCCCCGGCCGGCGGCCCGGTGTGGATCGTGACCGACGACGCGCTGGCCGGGGCCGTCCTCACCGACCCCCGCATCGTCAAGGACCCGGCGTGGGCGCCGACGGGGTGGGACCCGCGCGTGGCCGGGCTGGAGCCGCCCGCCGCGGCGGCGCCGTCGTTGACCACCTGCGAGGGGCCGGCGCACGCCCGGCTGCGCCAGGCCCACGCCCCCCTGTTCGCCGCCCGGCGCCTGCGCCCCCACCACGGGCGGATGGTCGCGATCGCCCGCGAGCTGCTCCACGCGGCGGCCGGCGACGGGGCCCCGGTCGACCTCACCGCCGACTTCACCGCGCGCTACCCGCTCGTCGTGCTGCTCGAGCTGCTCGGCGTGCCCGCCGACCGCGTCGACCAGGCCCTCGGGGCGTGCCGCGGGATGTACACCGGCGCCGTCGGGGCGGCGATGGGCGCCTTCGACGAGGTGGCCGCCGCCGGGCTGGCCGGGGGACGCGAGGGGCTGGCCGTCGAGCTGCGGGACCGGCTGCCCGCCGAGCTCACCCCGGAGCAGGTGCGCTACCTGCTGTTCGGCCTGATCTTCCCGGGCCAGCTCACCACGGACCCGGCGCTCGGGTTCGTCCTCGCGGACCTGCTGGGCGGCCCCGAAGCCGACGCCCCGATCGACCTCGACGAGCTGGTGCGCGAGGCGCTGCGCCGCCACCCGCCGGCGCCGTTCACGCTCTGGCGGTTCACCGCCGAGGAGGTCGAGCTGGCCGGCGAGACGCTGCCCGCCCGCTCGCCGGTGCTGGTCGACGTCCTGGGCATCGGGATCGACCCGGACCGGCAGGCCGGTCCGGACCTGGCGTTCGGCGCGGGC
>DASVUG010000203.1:0-7720 GCA_036387155.1 Pseudonocardia sp.
TCATCCCGGCGTGGTACTCCGCCGCGGGGACGCCCCGGCGGCGCAGCGTCTCGGCGTGGGCCTCGGTGTCCTTGCGGGTCGAGCAGTACACCAGCCCGGTCGCGCCGCCCGCGGACAGCTCGACGGTGCGCTCGACGACCTCGCGCCGGCGCAGGTCGTCGTCGTGGAACAGGTGCCCGGTCAGGTGCAGGTTCGGCCGGTCGAACGAGGCGACGACCTGCGTCGGGTCGCGCAGCCCGAGCCGGGCGACGATGTCCTCGCGGGTGGGCGGGGCGGCGGTGGCGGTCAGCGCGACGACGGGCGGGTGCCCGAGCCGTTCGATCACCGGCCCGAGCCGCAGGTAGTCCGGCCGGAAGTCGTGGCCCCACTCCGAGACGCAGTGCGCCTCGTCGACGACGAACAGCGACACGTCGGCCGCGCGCAGGGTGTCGACGATCTCGTCGTTGGCGAGCTGCTCGGGGGAGAGGAACACGTACTCGGCGGCGCCGGTGCGCAGCTCCTCCCAGGCGCGGCGGGTCGCCGCGGCGCTCTGGGCGGAGTTGATCACCACGGCGTCGGGGGCGTCGCTGTCGGCCAGGCCCTCGCGCTGGTCGCGCTGCAGGGCGATCAGCGGGGACACCACGACCGTCGGCCCCTCCCGCAGCAGCGCGGGGACCTGGTAGATCGCCGACTTGCCCGCCCCCGTGGGCAGCACCGCGAGCACGTCGCGCCCGTCGGTCAGCGGCTCCATGGCCGCCAGCTGCTCCGGCCGCAGCTGCGTCCAGCCGAACGTCTCCTCCGCGATGCGGGACAGCTCCTCCCGCGTCCTCCGACTCACGTCGCCTCCTCGCTAGCGCTCGTCGGCCCCGCTCGTCGTCCGACTGCTGTGGTGGATGGCGAGCTCGCACGCTCGCACCGGCGTGGCTACCCCCGGCCACCGCCCGTGAACCGGGCCCCCGCCGTTGCAGGAAAGCCACCTTCATGCAGCCACGTTGCAGGAAAGTGGCTTTCCTGCAGAACTGGCAGCGGCTCGTGCGGGGCCGTTCCGGCGCGGGCGGGTCAGTCCTTCAGCGGGTCGTGGCCCCAGTTCATCAGCGAGTACCGCCAGCGGGTGTCGGTCACGTCACCCGACGGGCGCTGCGCGAGGTGGCGGTGGACGTAGCCGACGACCTTGCGCATGCGCGCGTAGTCCTCGTCGTCGAGGTCGGCCACCTTCCGGTCGCGCAGCGCGACGATGTGCCGGCCCATCTCGTGGCCCGTGGACTCCGCGCCCGAGCCGCCCGTGTCGCCCACGGACTTCGACGCGTCGGTGTCGAGCCAGGTGCGCAGCTGCGCGGCCGTCATGTTCACCGCGTCCCGGAACCCGGTGCGGACCTCGCGCTTCGCGTCGTCGTCCAGCTCGCTCGTTGCCATGACGTGCGGATACCCGGACGCCGCCGGGGTACCCGCCGACCCACAGGGCCCGGGTGGGTGGCGGGGGGAGCACCCCGCCGCACGGGCAGTACACGGAGGCGGCTCAAGGCGCAACGGAGAGTAGCAGTAGTCGCAGTGGGGTTTGGTCGCGCGCCGCCAGGTCCACTATCTACCCATGCCCATCGCTCCCCGGCCGGGTCGCGTCCGCCGCGGCACAGGCCCGTGACGGCCGGCCTGAACGTCCTCGTCTGGCACGTCCACGGCTCCTGGACCACGGCCTTCGTGCAGGGTCCGCACCGCTACCTGCTGCCCACGCTGCCCGAGCGCGGTCCGTGGGGCGGCGGTCGCCCGGCCGCCTGGGAGTGGCCCGCCGCCGCGGTCGAGACCGCTCCCGCGGAGCTGTCCGAGGCCGACGTCGACGTCGTCGTGCTGCAGCGGCCCGAGGAGGTCGAGCTGACCGAGCGGTGGCTGGGCCGGCGGCCCGGCCGCGACGTCGCCGCGGTGTTCCTCGAGCACAACGCGCCGCGCGGGGGCCCGGCGGCGAGCAGCCGCCACCCGCTGGCCGACCGGGACGACCTGCTGCTCGTGCACGTCACGCACTTCAACGACCTCATGTGGGACACCGGCACCACCCCGACGACGGTGGTCGAGCACGGCGTCGTCGACCCCGGCCACCGCTACACCGGGGAGCTGCCCGCCGCCGCGGTGTGCGTGAACGAGCCGGTCCGCCGCGGCCGGGTGACGGGCACGGACCTGCTGCCGCGCTTCGCCGCCGCCGCGCCGCTGGACGTCTTCGGGATCGGGACGGACGGGCTGGGGGAGCACCTGGGCTGCCCGGGCGTGCGCACCGTCGGCGACCTGCCGCAGGACCGCATGCACGACGAGCTGGCGCGCCGCCGGGTCTACCTGCACCCGATGCGGTGGACCTCGCTCGGGCTCTCGCTGCTCGAGGCGATGCACCTGGGCGTGCCGGTGGTGGCGCTGGCCACCACCGAGGCGCACGAGGCGGTGCCCCCGGGCGCCGGGGTGTGCTCGACCGACGTCGCCGTGCTGGAGCGGGAGCTGCGCGCGCTCGTCGCGGAGCCGCAGCGGGCCCGGGAGCTGGGCGCGGCGGGTCGCGCGCACGTCCTCGCCCGGTACGGCCTGGACCGGTTCGTCGGGGACTGGGACGCGGTGCTGCACCGCGCCCTCGACAGCCACGCGGCCCGGCGGCGCCCCGACGCCGCCGGCCGCCGAGGAGGGAGGTGACGCCGATGCGCGTCGCGATGGTCTCCGAGCACGCCAGCCCGCTGGCGGCCGTCGGCGGGGTCGACGCCGGCGGGCAGAACGTGCACGTGCTCGAGCTCGGCACGGCGCTGGCCGCGGCCGGCCACGAGGTGACGGTGTGGACGCGCCGCGACGACGGGCGCACCCCGGACACCGTCGCGCTGCGGCCCGGGTTCACCGTGCGCACCGTGACCGCGGGGCCACCCGCCCCGGTGCCCAAGGACGAGCTCGTCCCCCACCTGCCCGCGTTCGCCGACGCCCTACGGGCCGACTGGACCGAGCTGGGCGCCGCGGGGCGGCGGCCGGACGTCGTCCACGCGCACTTCTGGATGTCCGGGCTGGCCGCGCTGTCCGCCGCCGGGGACCTGCCGGTCGTGCAGACCTTCCACGCGCTCGGCAGCGTCAAGCGCCGCCACCAGGGCGGCGACGACACGAGCCCGCCCGGTCGGGTCGCCGCCGAGCGGGCGGTCGCCGGACGGGTCGACCGGATCGTCGCCACCTGCACCGACGAGATGTTCGAGCTCGCCCGCCTCGGCGCCCCGCGGCGCCGCACCGCCGTGGTGCCGTGCGGGGTCGACACGGCCGCGTTCACCCCGGACGGGCCGGTGCACCCGCGCGGCGACCGCCCGCGGCTGGTCGTGCTCGGCCGGCTCGTGCGGCGCAAGGGCATCGACGAGGTGATCGTCGCGCTGCGCCGGCTGCCCGACGTCGAGCTGCTCGTCGCGGGCGGCCCGCCCGGGTCGGGCGGGGCGGACCGCGGCGCGCCGGACGGCGTGCTCGCGCGCGACCCCGACGCCCGGCGGCTCTCGCGACTGGCCGAGTCGGCCGGCGTGGCCGACCGGGTCCGGCTGCTGGGCGCGGTCGCCCGCGCGGACGTCCCGGCGCTGCTGCGCTCGGCGGACGCCGTCGTGTGCGTGCCCTGGTACGAACCGTTCGGCATCGTGCCCCTGGAGGCCATGGCCTGCGGACGCCCGGTGGTGGGAGCGGCCGTCGGCGGCATCCAGGACACGGTCGTGGACCAGGTGACGGGCCTGCTCGTGCCGCCGCGGCGGCCGGACGCGCTGGCCGCCGCGCTGCGCGGGCTGCTCGCCACCCCGACGCGGGCACTGGCCTTCGGCATCGCCGGGCGCGACCGCGTCCTGGCCCGGTACGGCTGGGACCGCATCGCCGAGGCCACCGCCGCGGTCTACGACGAGGACCTCGCCGAGCGCCGGGACGCCGGACGCCGCGACGCCGGACGGGCCGGGGTCGCCCCGGACCGGCCGGCGGTGCCCGACGACGGCGAGCCGTACGCCGCCCCCGGCGAGGCGCTGGGGGTGGCCCGGTGACCCCGTCGGCCCGGCCGGCGCGCCGGACCCGCGGCGGTGCGATCTCCGGGGCCGGGGTGGCGCCGCACGGCGCCTTCGCGACCGTCGGCCCCGCGGACGGCGACGGCGGGCACCCCGCCGGCGCGGGCGACCCGCTCACCGCCCGGGTCACCACCCAGCTCACGGCGCACGTGGACCGGCTGGCCGGGGCCCTGCCCGCGCTGCGCGCCGCGGCCCCGACCCTCGCGCGGTGGGGCACCGAACTCGGGCAGCGGCTCGTCGGCGGCGCCCGGGTGCTGACGGCGGGCAACGGCGGCAGCGCCGCGGAGGCCCAGCACCTGACCGCCGAGCTGGTCGGGCGCTTCGACCGCGACCGCCGGGCCCTGTCGGCGATCGCGCTGCACGCCGACACCTCGACGCTCAGCGCGCTGGGCAACGACTTCGGCTTCGCCCAGGTCTTCGCCCGCCAGGTCCGCGCGCACGCCCGCCCGGGCGACCTGGTGGTGCTGTTCTCCACCAGCGGGCGCAGCGCCAACCTGATCGAGGCCGCGAACGCCGCCGCCGACGTCGGCGCCACGAGCTGGGCGCTCACCGGGCCCGGCCCGAACCCGCTGGCCCGCGCCTGCACGGACGCGGTCTGCCTGCCCGGCGACACCGCGTCGGTGCAGGAGTGCCACCTCGCGGCCCTGCACATGCTGTGCCGGGCCGTCGAGGAGGTCGTGGCCGCGGCGTCGCCCGAGCCGGAGGGCGACGGCCTCCGGCCGCCGGCGAACCGGCCGCGGGTGGTCTCGTAGCGGCCGTTGCGCAGCGGGCCGGCGCACCGCGTGACCGCGGACCGGCCGGACCCGCGCCGGCCCCCGGGGGCGGGCCCCGCCGCCCCCGGTCCCGGTGGCGGTGAGTGATCATGGCGGGACCGACGGTCGTTGACGTGCGCGTTACTGCATCGATACGGTCCGAACCGTGACCTACGACCCGCGGACCAGCACCGGAATCCCGACCGAGCCCGTGGGGTCGCTGCCGCGCCCCTCGGTCCTGCAGGAGGCCTACGCGCGCTACGACGCCGGCGAGATCGGCAAGGAGGAGCTGGTCGAGCAGCAGGAGGCCGCCGTCCGCGACTCGGTCGAGCGCTACGAGGCGACGGGCTCGCCGATCATCTCCGACGGTGAGCAGCGCTGGAGCAGCTTCGCGACCTACCCCATCACCGACACCCTCGCCGGCACCGGCCTCGCGCCCACCCTCGGCCCCGGCGGCCAGTACTTCGCCATCTTCGCCGACGGGCACGGCCGGCAGCTGCCGAAGCTGGAGCGGGGCCCGTTCACCTACGTCAACTACGCCGCCGACTCGCTGAAGAAGACGATCCCGCTGGTGCACCGGCCGATCAAGCAGGCCGTGATCGCCCCGTCGATGCTCGCGCTGCTCTACCCGCTGCGCGACCCGGTGGCGGGCTACTCCCGCGAGGAGTTCGAGTCCGCGCTGGTCGACGAGTGCGAGAAGGACATCCGGCAGGCCTTCGCCGCGGGGGCGGCGCGGGTGTCGGTCGACTTCACCGAGGGCCGCCTGGCCACCCGGGAGGACCCGCGCAACCCGTGGACGGGCGCGGGGCTGCTGCCGCACTTCATCGAGCTCATCAACCGCGTGATGGCCCGGTTCACCGCGGAGGAGCGGAAGTCCATCGGCGTGCACACCTGCCCGGGCGGCGACCGCGACTCCGTGCACTCCGCCGACGTCCCCTACGCGAACCTGCTGCCGCAGATGTTCGGGATCAACGCCGGCTACTTCCTGATCCAGATGGCCAGCGAGCGCGACAAGGACCCGGTGCTGAAGCTGATCGGGGAGAACCTGCGCGACGACGCCGACGGCGTGGCGCAGACGGCCTACATCGGCGTGATCAACCCGCTGAACCCGCGCGTCGAGAGCCCGCAGGAGGTCGCGGACGCGCTGGTGCGGGCGGCCAACCACATCCCCAGGGAGCAGCTGGGCTCGACCGACGACTGCGGCTTCTCGCCGTTCTCGATCGACGAGAAGCCCAACCACGGCTCGCCCGACTTCGCCCGCGACGTGGCGTTCCAGAAGATCGCGAACCGGGTCGAGGGGACGCGGCTGGCCGCCGAGAAGCTCGGCCTCGGCTGACGCGCCCCGGCACGCACGGCCGTCGGCGGGCCCCCGCAGGGCGGGGGGGCCCGCCGACGTGGGCCGGGCGGGACCGCGTGCTGTCACCTAGAGTAGTACCCGTGACGGGGAGTAGCAGTTGTCGCGGGCGCGTTTGCTCCCGTGACGGCTCGGACACCATCAGGGGCGTGACCCGTCCGCCGCGTGCCGTCCTGTTCGACCGGGACGGCACGCTGGTCGTGGACGTCCCGTACTGCGCGGACCCGGCCCTGGTCACCCCCGTCGCCGCGGCGCGGCCCGCGCTGGCCCTCCTCCGTGCGGCCGGCGTACCCGTCGGCGTGGTGACCAACCAGTCCGGCATCGCCCGCGGGCTGCTGACGCGCGCGCAGGCCGACGCGGTGAACCGGCGGGTGGACGCCCTGCTCGGCCCGTTCGCCGCGTGGGAGCTGTGCCCGCACGGCCCGGACGACGGCTGCGCCAGCCGCAAGCCCGCGCCCGGGATGGTGCTGGCCGCGGCGCGGCGGCTGGGCGTCGCGCCCGAGGACGTGGCCGTCGTGGGCGACATCGGCGCGGACGTCGGCGCCGCCACGGCGGCGGGCGCCCGCGCGGTGCTGGTGCCCACGCCGGTGACGCTGCCCGCGGAGGTCGCCGCCGCGCCCGTCGTCCGCCCGGACCTGGTGGCCGCCGTGCGGTACCTGCTGGGCGTCGAGGACCCCGCCGACGACCCCGCCGATGCCGGCGGCGCCGGGCCCGTCCGCCCGCGCGCGGGGGCCCGGTGACGCGGGCCGGGGCCCGCCGCGTGCTCGTCGTCCGGCTCGACGGTGCCGGGGACGTCCTCCTCGCCGGACCCGCCGTCCGCGCCGTGGCCGCCCGGGGCGGCGACGGCCCGCCGGCCGTCACCCTGCTGTGCGGCCCGGCCGGCGCCGCCGCGGGCCGGCTGCTGCCCGGCGTCGCGGACGTGCTCACCTGGGCCAGCCCCTGGGTGGTCAACCCGGCGCCGCCGATCGACCGCGCCGCCCTGGACCGCCTCGTCGACGACCTCGCCGCCCGCGCCTTCGACGAGGCCGTGGTCCTGACCTCGTTCCACCAGTCGCCGCTGCCGACGGCGCTGGTGCTGCGGCTGGCCGGGGTGCCGCGGATCGCCGGCGCGTCGGTCGACTACCCGGGCACCCTGCTCGACGTGCGGCTGCGCCCCGGTTCGGGGCCGGGGGACGACCTGCCCGACGACCTGCCCGAGCCCGAGCGCGCGCTGGCCATCGCCGCCGCGGCCGGGTACCGGCTCCCCGCGGACGACCCGGGCGGCCTCGCCGTCGTCGCCCCGCCGCCCGTCGACGACCTGCTCGCCCCGCTCGGCGGGCGCCCGTACGTCGTCCTGCACCCCGGCGCCGCGGTCCCGGCCCGACGCTGGCCCGCCGAGCACCACCGCGCCACCGCGGGCCTGCTCGCCGCCGACGGCCTCGCGGTCGTCGTCACCGGCGGCCCCGACGAGGAGGCGCTGACCGCGCACGGCGGCGGACCGAGGAGGCCCGGTGACGCTGCCGTGACCCGCCGCGTGCTCGTGGCCCGGCTCGACGGAGCCGGGGACGTGCTCCTGGCGGGGCCCGCCGTGCGGGCCGTGGCGGCCTCCGGCGCCGAGGTCACCCTGT
>DASVUG010000204.1:0-4318 GCA_036387155.1 Pseudonocardia sp.
GGGCCGCTCGCCGCGCGGCGGCGCCGGGGCCGCCCTAGCGTGACCGCTGTGGATCTGTCCGGGGCGCGGGTGCTGGTGGCGGGGGCGACGGGCGTGCTGGGCGGGGCGATCGCCCGGGCGCTGCACGCGCAGGGGGCGCGGGTCGCGCTCGCCGGGCGCGACGAGGAGAAGCTCTCCGCGCTCGCCGACGAGCTGGACGGCGCCCCGACGGCGGCCTTCGACGCCCTCGACCTCGACCGCTGCGCCGCCGCCGTCGGCGAGGCGGCGGACGCGCTGGGCGGGCTGGACCTGCTGGTCGTCGCGATCGGGATCGCCGCGTTCGGCTCCGGGACCGACGAGGACGACGCCGTCGCCGAGGAGCTGCTGACCGTCAACACGATGGCCCCGATGGCGCTGGTCCGCGCGGCGCTGCCGCGGATCGGGAAGGGCGGCGGCGTCGCGGTGCTCACCGCGATCCTCGCCGACTACCCGACCGCCGGGATGGCCGCCTACAGCGCGAGCAAGGCGGGGCTGTCGGCGTGGCTCACCGCGCTGCGCCCGGAGCAGCGCCGCCGGGGCGTCGCGGTGTTCGACATCCGCCCACCGCACATCGAGACGGGCCTGGCCGGCCGCGCCGTCGCCGGGCAGGCGCCGCCGATGAAGGAGGGCGCCACCGTGGACGAGGCCGTCGGCCTGATCGTCGACGGGATCCGCGACGGCCGCCGCGAGCTGCGCTTCGACCTGCAGAAGGGCGAGTTCGTCCTGCGGTGACGGGGGGCCGGGAGGGGGCGTCAGCCGACGACGTCGCGCAGCCAGTTCCGCAGCACCGCGGCGCCGGCGTCGCCGGACTTCTCCGGGTGGAACTGCGTGGCGGACAGCGCGCCGTTCTCGACCGCGGCGACGAAGTCCTCGCCGTGGTGCGCCCACGTCAGCAGCGGCGCGCGCACCACGGACGACTCCTCCATCTCCCAGCGGCGCACGCCGAAGGAGTGCACGAAGTAGAAGCGGGTGTCGGCGTCCAGGCCGGCGAACAGCGTCGACCCGACGGGCGCGCGCACGGTGTTCCAGCCCATGTGCGGCAGCACGTCCGCCTTGAGCCGCTCCACCGCGCCCGGCCACTGCCCGCAGCCCGCGGTGCGCTCGTCCCACTCGACGCCGTGGTCGAACAGCACCTGCATCCCGACGCAGATGCCCAGCACGGGGCGCCCGCCGGCGAGGCGGTGGTCGATGACGCTCGGACCGTCCACGCCGCGCAGCCCCGCCATGCACGCGGCGAAGGCCCCGACCCCGGGGACGACCAGCCCGTCCGCGTCCAGGGCGGCCTGCCGGTCCGCGGTGACGGTGACGTCCGCACCGACCCGGCGCAGCGCGCGCTCGGCCGAGCGCAGGTTGCCCGACCCGTAGTCGAGCACGACGATCCGTGGCACGCGGCCAGGATAGCCGGGCCCCCACCGGGTCCCGCACGTCAGCGCCGCTCCGCGGAGTTGTCCGCCGAGCCGAGGAGGGGCCGTGCACACCACGAGGGCCGCGATGGTCGTCGCCCCGGGCCGGATGGGGTTCGTCGAGGCGCCCGTCGAGCCGCTGCGCGACGGCGACCTGCTGGTCCGCACCCGGTACGCCTCGATCTGCGGCTCGGACCTGCACGTCGTGCACCACGGCGTGGAGACCGACCCGTCGCTGTGGGCCCCGGGCTACCCCGGGCACGAGGGCGTCGGCGAGGTGGTCGAGTCGCGGGCGCCCGGGTTCGGCCCCGGCGACCGGGTGCTGCTGGTCCCGCCGGTGCCCGAGTCGCGCTGCTACGCGGAGTACCAGCGGGTGCGCGCCGGCGTGGCGGTGCGGCTGGACGGGCCGCTGCCCCCGCTGCCGCAGGTGCTGATGGCCCAACAGCTGGGCACCGTCCTGTTCGCCGCGCGCCACCAGCTCCACGACGTGGCCGGGCGGACGGTCGCGGTCATCGGCCAGGGCTCCGCGGGGCTGTTCTGGAGCTGGACGCTCAAGCGCGCGGGTGCCGCCCGGGTGATCGTGTCCGACCTGTCCCCGTCGCGGCTGGCCGCCGCCCCCGGGTTCGGCGCGGACGTCCTCGTGGACGCCCGCACCGAGAGCCTCACCACGGCGGTCATGGATCTCACCGGCGGCGTGGGCGCCGACCTCGTGGTCGAGGCCGTCGGCTCCCGGGAGGCGCTGCTGCAGTCGGTCGGGCTCGCCCGCGTCCGCGGCCGGCTGGTCTGGTTCGGCCTGCCGGACACGAACGACCCGGTGCCCTTCGACTACCGCCTGTTCTTCCGGCGCAAGCTCGGCGCCGTCGCCGACTGGGGCGCGCAGCACGAGCCCGACCTGGCGTCGTTCCGCGCCGCCGTCGAGCACGTGCGCACCGGTGCGGTCGACGTGCGCCCCCTGCTGTCGCACGTGCTGCCGGTCGAGCGGATCGCGGAGGCCTTCCGGCTGGCCGGCGCGTGGGAGGACGGCGTGCTGAAGGTGTCGGTGGCGTTCTAGACCCCCGACGCGCTAGATCCCCGACGCGCGGTCCGGTCCGCGCCTCCCGCAGGACGCGTCCGTCGGCACGAGGTAGGCGGCGGCGGCCCACTCGCCGTCGGCGAGCCGGCGGAAGCCGTTGACGACGACGTCCCGCTCGGCCGGGACCACGGTGCCGCGGACGTACTGGCCGGGGGCGTTCTCGGCGATCTTCGGGCTGGTGCGGTGCCGCAGCCAGTCGGCGGTCACCCGGTAGTTGCAGACGACACCGGCCGCGCCCGACGCGGCGGCCGGCTCGGGCGCGGGTGCCGCCGACGCCGGCACCGCGACGGCCGCGCTCGCGGCGGCGGCGAGCACGGCGACGGCGCCCGCGCGGCGCAGCGGGGTGGTGATCCGGCGGACGGAGATCATGGCGGTTCGTCCCTTCGTGGTGGCGGTGGAGGACCGCCGCGGACGCTACGGACGTCCGGACCGCGAACCGGGCGAACAGCCGCAGTGGAGTAGTTCCACTCAGCGGCGCGCGCTCGCCGCCACCTGCCCCGCGACGAAGGCGCGGGCGTGGCGGGCGAGGTCGTCGCCGTCGTCCCAGAGGTTGCGCCAGATCGCCAGGTCGCCCGACAGGCCCTCCATCACCACCGCGGAGGAGAAGGACTCGAAGGTGATCGGGCCGGTGTAGCCGACGTCGGCGAGGGCGTGGAAGAAGGCGCCGAAGTCCAGGTGCCCGGAGCCGAGGTAGCCGCGGTGGTTCTCCCCGACGTGCACGTAGCCCAGGCGCTCGCCCACCTCGTGCACCGGGCGGACGAGGTCGTCCTCCTCGATGTTCATGTGGTAGGTGTCGAGGTGGATCGTGACGTTGTCCGCGCCGATGTCGTCGGCCAGCCGGAGCGCGTCGTGCGCGGTGTTGATGACGTTGGTCTCGTAGCGGTTGCAGATCTCCAGGCCGAGGGTCATGCCCCGGCCGGCGGCCGCGGCCGCGAGCTCGGCCAGCGCGGCGACGACGTTGGCCCGGCCGGCCGCGGTCAGCGGCGCGCCGTACTTGCCCAGCGCGCTGTAGAGGGCGCCGGTGAGGTGGGTGCCGCCGAGCTCGTGGGTCACCCGCAGGGAGTCGTGCAGCAGCCGCACGCCGCGCTCGACGACGGCGGGGTCGGCGCTGGACACGTCGGCGTCGAAGGCCAGCCCGCGGGAGCACGCGACGGCGAGCCCGGCGTCGGCCAGCTCGCGGCGGGCCGCGGCGGTGTCCAGGTTGAGCGAGTCGTGCAGCGAGAGCTCCAGCAGGTCGTAGCCCGCAGCCCGGGCCCGGGTGATCGCCTGCGTCACCGCCTCCGGCCCCGTGTCGCCCACGAACACGAGCGCGTGCACCCCGATCGGGTTGGTCACCGGCTGCTCCTCCTACTCGCTCCGCGCGCCCGTGATCAGCGCGACGATCTCCTCGCCCGACGTCGCCGCCGTGCGCCGGCCGGCGACGCAGCGGCCGGCGCGCATCACCCACACCTGGTCGGACAGCCGCACGACCTGGTCGAAGTTGTGGCTGACCAGCAGGACGGCGTGCCCCTCGTCGCGCAGCCGGCGGATCAGCGCCTCGACCCGGGCAGTCTCCTGCACGCCGAGCGCGGCCGTGGGCTCGTCCATGATGACCAGCTTCGAGCTGAAGCCGGCCGCGCGGCAGATCGCGACGGCCTGGCGCTGGCCGCCGGACAGCCGCCGGACGCGGGCGGTGACCGACGGGACGTTCACCGCGAGGTCGGACACCATCGCCTGCGCCCGCGCCCGCATGGCGCGGCGGTCGAGGAACGCCAGCGGCCCGACGCCGCGGACGATCTCGCGGTTGAGGAAGAGGTTCTGCCAGACCGTCAGGTCCTCGACCAGC
>DASVUG010000205.1:0-5235 GCA_036387155.1 Pseudonocardia sp.
AGCCTGCACACCGAGCACGCCGAGGGCGACCGCATCCAGGAGGGCCTGGAGACGACGCTGGCGCAGATCAAGGACACCGTCGAGGGCCGGGGCCGCACCAACCCGTCCTGACCCGGGGCCGGTCCGCGGGTGGCGGGGCCGTCGCCCCGCCGCCCGCCCTACCGGGCCGGGTTGCGGTCGGTGTGGTCGACGACGAGCTCCGCCAGCGCGGCGGGCGCCTCGTCGGGGACCCAGTGGGTGACCCCGCGCAGCTCGGCGAAGCGGAACGGGCCGGCGACGTGGGCGGGCGCCCGCTCGGCGGCGTCGCGGGTGAGCGCGGTGTCGGCGTCGCCCCAGACGAACAGGGCCGGCACGGCGGGCGTGGGGACCGTCCCGCCGCCGCCGAGCGAGTCGGCGCGGTACCAGTTCAGCGCCGCGGTGAGCGTCGCCGGGTCGGCCATACCCGCGGCGTCGCGCTCGGCGAGCTCCCGGGTCTGCCCGGACGTGACGAGCATCCGGACCAGCGCCGGCGACCACGGCCGCCCGGCGGGCGTGGCGAACACCCGCTCGACCAGGCCGGGGACCATGAACGCCGCCATGTACCACGACGCGCGGAGCTGGCGGGGGCGACGCAGCGCCTCGGCCATGGCGCCCAGCGGCGGCACGGAGATCCCGGTGACGCTGGCCAGCAGCTCGGGCCGCAGCCCGGCCAGCGCCCAGGCCACGACGGCGCCCCAGTCGTGCCCGACGACGTGGCACCGCGTCCGCCCCGTGGTGGCGAGCGCAGCCTCGATCACCGCCACGGCGTCCGCGACCACCTCCGGCAGCCGGTAGGCCGCCCGGCCGGGCGGCCGCGCGCCCGGGGAGTAGCCGCGCTGGTCGGGCGCGACGGTGTACCGGCCTGCGGAGGCCAGCAGCGGGGCGACCGCGTCCCAGCAGCGCGCCGACTGCGGGAACCCGTGCAGCAGCAGCACCGGCTCCCCCTCCTCCGGCCCCGCGACCGCCACGTCGAAGGTCAGCCCGTCCCGCGTCACCGTCG
The DNA here is from genome assembly GCA_036387155.1 of Pseudonocardia sp. Taxonomy (GTDB): domain Bacteria; phylum Actinomycetota; class Actinomycetes; order Mycobacteriales; family Pseudonocardiaceae; genus Pseudonocardia. The sequence continues at coordinate 1,019 of DASVUG010000205.1, forward strand.
TCGCCCCGCCCACCCGCCCCATCCTGCCGTTGCCCCGCGAGCGCGCACGGTCCGGCACGGCGGCGTCCGCGGCGACCGCCCTCCTGCCGGACCGTCGCACTCGCGCTGTCGAACGTGCGCACTCGCGCTGACGAACGTGCGCACTCGCGCTGACGAACGTGCGCACTCGCGGGGGGTCGGTGGGCCGGACCGGCATCGGGGAGGATGGGACGGGCGGTGCGGGCGCACCGCCGGACGGGGACGGAGGAACCGTGGTGGAGGCTCGCGGCGGCGGGGCCGGGGTGGCGCCCTTCGCACGGCTGGCGGTGGTCAACCGGGGCGAGCCGGCGATGCGGCTCGTCAACGCCGTGCGCGAGTGGAACGCCGAGGGCCGTCCGCCCCTGCGCACGATCGCCCTGTACACCGCGGTCGACCGGCACGCGATGTTCGTCCGCGAGGCCGACGAGGCCGTGCTGATCGGGCCGGAGACCGACGGCGGCGCGGGCGCGCCCAACCCCTACCTCGACCTGCCCGAGCTGGCCCGGGCGCTGCGCGCCTGCCGCGCCGAGGCCGTGTGGCCCGGCTGGGGGTTCGTCAGCGAGAACGCGGCCTTCGCGGAGCTGTGCCGCGACCTCGGGATCGTCTTCGTCGGCCCGCCGCCGGAGGCCACCCGCGCGCTCGGCGACAAGATCGGCAGCAAGCTGCTCGCGGCCCGCGTCGGCGTGCCGATGGCCCCGTGGAGCGGCGGCGCCGTCGCCGACCTCGACGCCGCCCGCGCGCACGGCGAGGCGATCGGCTACCCGCTCATGGTCAAGGCGACCGCGGGCGGCGGCGGCCGGGGCATCCGGCTGGTGGCCGCCCCCGAGGAGCTCCCGGAGGCGTTCGCGCGCGCGTCGGCAGAGGGCGCCCGGACGACCGGTGACGGCACGGTGTTCCTCGAGCGCGCGGTGCGCGGCGGGCGGCACGTGGAGGTCCAGGTCGTCGCCGACGCCACCGGGGACGTGTGGACCCTCGGCGTGCGCGACTGCAGCGTCCAGCGGCGCAACCAGAAGGTCATCGAGGAGTCCGCGTCGGTCGCGCTGGACGCCGCGCAGGAGGAGCTGCTGCGCACGTCCGCGGCCGCGCTGGTGCGGGAGGCCGGCTACGTCAACGCCGGCACCGTGGAGTTCCTGTACGAGCCCCGGGCGCGGCTGCTGTCGTTCCTGGAGGTCAACACCCGGCTGCAGGTGGAGCACCCCGTCACCGAGGCCTGCACGGGCGTCGACATCGTCAAGCTGCAGCTGCACGTCGCGATGGGCGGGCGGCTGGCCGACGTCGCCGACGCCGCACCCGAGCCGCGCGGGCACGCCATCGAGGCCCGGCTGACGGCCGAGGACCCGGAGCAGGGCTTCGCGCCCGCGCCCGGGGTGATCGAGCACCTCGCGTTGCCCAGCGGCCCGGGCGTGCGGGTCGACACGGGCGTGGCCGCGGGCGACGTCATCCCGCCGCAGTTCGACTCGATGATCGCCAAGGTCGTCGCCTGGGGCCGCGACCGCGAGGAGGCCCGCGCCCGGCTCGCCCGCGCGCTGCGCCAGACCGCCGCGGTCGTCGACGGCGGCACCACGAACAAGGCCTTCCTGCTCGACCTGCTCGACCGCCCGCAGGTGCGCTCCGGGGAGGTCGACACCGGCTGGCTGGACGGGCTGATGGCGCAGGGCTACCGGCCGCCGCGCCGGCTGCCCGTCGCGCTGCTCGCCGTCGCCGTCGAGGCGCAGGCCGCGCACGTCGCCCGCCAGCGGGAGCGGCTGTTCGCCTCGGCCGCGCGCGGGCGCCCGGAGGTCGGCCACGAGAGCTGGCACCAGATCGACGTGCGCGCCGGCGGCGCCGCGTACCGGCTGCAGGTGGCCCAGACCCGCGGCAACCGGTACCGGGTCGAGCTGGACGGCACGCGCGTGGACGTCACCGCCGAGCGCACGGGCCGCTTCGAGCGGCGGCTGACGGTGGGGACCACGACCTACGGCGTGCTGGTGGCGCCGCAGGGCCCGGACTACCTGGTCGAGGTGGACGGGGCCGTGCACCGGATCTCCGGCGGCGAGGCCGGGCTGGTCCGCGCGCCCGCGCCCGCGATGGTCGTCGCGCTGCCGGTCGCGGCCGGGGACACCGTCGAGGCCGGCGCCACCGTCGCGGTGGTGGAGAGCATGAAGCTGGAGACGGCGCTGCGCGCGCCCTTCGCCGGGCGCGTGCGCGAGGTCCTCGTCGCGGCGAACACGCAGGTCGAGGGCGGGACGACGCTGCTGCGCCTGGAACCGGCGGGCGGCGGCGCCCCCGCCACCGACGGCGAGGCCCGCGTGGACCTCGCCGCGCTGGCCGCGGCCGCCGCACCTCCGCCGGCGGCGGCCGCGGCCGGCACGCCCGCGGAGGCCGCCGCGGAGGCGCTGGCCGCCCTGCGCGACCTCGTGCTCGGCTACGACGTCGACGAGGCCGACGCGCGGGCCCTGCCCCGGGCCCTGTCCGCGGCGCGGGCCGCGCTGCCCGGCGACGACCCCGACGTGCTGGCCGGCGAGCTGTCGATCATGCAGATCTTCGCCGACCTGTCCGCGCTGTCGCGCAACCGGCGCGGCCCGGAGTCGCCGGACGCGGCGGCGCGCCTCGACGGGGCGCCGGAGGCCGACTCGGCCGAGTCGGCGCACAACCCCCAGGAGTACCTGCACGCCTTCCTCCGGTCCCGCGACGCCGACGTCGAGGGCCTGCCCGAGTCGTTCCGGGCGCGGCTGCGCGCCGCGCTGCGGCACTACGGCGTCCCCGGCGACAAGGTGCCGGCCGGCGACGGCGCCCCCCGGCGCGAGGGAACCACCGCCCCCCGGCGTGAGGGAATGGACGACGACGCGCTGACCACGGCGCTCTACCGGATCTTCCTCGCCCACCGCCGGGCGTCCGCGCACGTCCCGGTGCTGCTCGACCTGCTGCAGTGGCGGCTCACGCACACCACCGGGGTCGACACCGCCGCGGACCCGGCGCTGCCGCCGGAGGCGCGCGAGCGGTACCTGCGGACGCTGGAGCACCTGATCACCGCCACCCAGGTGCGCCACCCCGTCGTCGGCGACCTCGCGCGCCGCGTGCGCTACCGCCTCTTCGACGAGCCGCTCATGGACCGCGCCCGCGCCCGCGGGCAGGAGGAGGTCCGGGCCGAGCTGGACCGGCTCGCGGCCGCCCCGGACGCGGCCACCCGCGCCGCCCTGATCGACGCGATCGTCGCCTCCGCCGACCCGATCCTGTCGGTGTTCCGGGAGCGCGACCACGCGGTGATGCTGGAGGTGATGACGCGGCGCTACTACCGCGTCCGCCCCCTCACCGACCTCACCGTCGTCGACCGCGGCGGGCGCCCGCTGCTCACCGCGACCTACCGGCACGGCGGGCGCGACCACGTCGTGCTGGCCACGACGGTGCACACCGCCTCCGCCGCGCCGGTGGCCGGCGAGCCCCCGGCCGTGCAGGCCGACCTGCGCCGGATCGTCGGGAAGCTGCCGACCGACGCCACCGTTCTGCTCGACCTCTACGTCACGGCGGGCCAGGCGCCCGACGACGACCCGGAGCGCTCCGCGGAGAAGATCCGCGACTCGCTGGGGACGATCCCGGCGCCGCTGTCCCGGGTGGCCGTGGCGGTGCGGCGGGCCGGGGGGGACGAGCGGTCGAGCTGGTTCACCTTCCGCCCGCGCGGGACGGGCCCGACCGACGGCACCGCGGCCGAGGCCGTCGGGGCCGACGGCACCGGGGCGGAGGCCGACCGCGCGCCCGTCGAGGACCGCACGCTGCGCGGGCTGCACCCGATGGTCGCCGAGCGGCTCGGGGTGTGGCGGCTGCGCGACTTCACGCTGACGCGCCTGCCCTCGCCGATCGACGTGCACCTGTTCCGGGCGGTCGGCCGCAACGTGCCCGACGACCGGCGGCTCGTGGCCCTGTCCGACGTCCGCGACCTCACCGCCGTCCGCGACGAGCGGGGCCGGGTCCGGGCGCTGCCGCAGCTCGAGCACGTCCTCGACGCCTGCCTGGACGCGCTGCGCGCCGCCCGCGCGGCCAGCCAGACGGACCCGGCCGGCACCGACGCCCGCTCGGACTGGAACCGGGTGCTGCTCTACGTCTGGCCGGTGGTGGACCTGCCGCTGGAGGAGTTCGACGCCGTCGTGAGCCGGCTGGCGCCGCGCACCGAGGGGCTGGGGCTGGAGCAGATCCTGCTGCAGTTCCGGCTGGCGCCCGCCCTG
>DASVUG010000206.1:0-12625 GCA_036387155.1 Pseudonocardia sp.
ACCCGCCGGGGACCCTGATCGTCGTGCGGCCGGTGGCCGCCGACGACGTCCGGCTGGGCGCGGTGATCACCTTCCAGCTCGCGTCCGGGCGGCCGGCGGTCGCGACCCATCGCGTCGTCGCGGTCGCCCGCCACCCCGACGGGCGCCTGCGCTTCCGGACCCAGGGCGACGCCAACGACGCGCCGGACCCGCTGTGGGTGCGGCCCGAGCAGGTGCGCGGCGTCCTCTGGTACGCCGTGCCGGGCCTCGGGCGCGTGAGCGACCTCCTGACCGGCGAGCAGCGGCAGCGGGGCGTGCAGGGCGTCGCGGTCCTGCTGCTGGGCTACGCCGCGGTGGCGCTGGCGGTCGACGCCCGGCGACGGCGGGCCGGGGCCTCGCCGTGACCGCCGGCCGCCGGCCGCGGGGCCGCGTCCGCGCCGTGCTCGCCCTGGGGCTCGTGGTCGGGCTGAGCCCGGTCGGCACCGCGGCCAGCTGGACCGACAACGTGGCCGTCACCGGCACGACGCTCCGCTCGGGCACGCTGGACCTGCAGGTCAACGACGCGAACGCGGTCACGACGGCGACCCTGTCGATGGCGGACATGGTGCCCGGCGCGACCTCCGCCGAGGTCTTCCGCGTGCGCAACGCCGGCACCGCGGCGCTGACCTACACGATCACCGGCGGGCTCGGCGGCGCCGACGCCGCGGCCTTCGCGTCGGCCGGCGCGCTGCGGCTGTCCGTCTCGGCCGGCGCGACCCGGTCCGGCACCGGGAACGCCGCGACCTGCACGGGCGGCACCGCCCTCCTGAGCGACCAGGCGCTGACCGCGGCCACCGGCGCCACCCTCGTCGGGACGGCGCAGGGACCGCTGGCCGCCGGCGCCCAGGGCGCCCCGCTGTGCTTCCAGATCGCCTTCTCGGCCGGCGCGCCGACGTCGCTGCAGGGCCGCACCGCGACGGCCACCTTCACCGTCAACGGGACCTCGACGCCGTGACCGACCCGCGACGCGGCCAGGACGGCGCCCGCCACGGGGTCCTCGACGGCACCCTCGCCGTGCTGCGCGAGGTGGCCCTGACGGCCGGCGCGGTGGCCGGGGTGGCGTGCCTGGCCCTCGCGCTGCTCGCCACCACGGCCGGGGTGCGGGCGCTGACGTTCACCTCGGGTTCGATGGCCCCGACCATCCGCACCGGCGACCTGGCGATCACCCGCCCGGTCGCGGCCGACCGGCTCGCGGTCGGGGACGTGGTGAGCGTGATCGACCCGCGCGGGGTGCGGATCACCCACCGGGTGGTCGGGATCGAGCTCGATCACCGGCTGTGGCTCAAGGGCGACGCCAACGCGGCCGCGGACGCGCTGCCGTACGCGGCCGACCGGGTCGACCGGGTGGTGTTCGCGGTGCCCGCCGGCGGCCGCGTGCTGGCCCGGCTGACCGGCCCGACGGGCACCCTGCTGCTCGGCGCGTACCTGGCGTTCCTGCTGTGGGTCCTGCGTCCGCGGGCCCGCCGGGCCGGGCCGGTGGCGCTGCTGGTCGTCGGGCTGGCGCTGGGCGGGGCGCCGTCCCCGGAGCGCACGCTGGCGGCGTGGACCGACCCGGTCCGCCTCGACTCCACCACCCTGGCGGCCTCCACCGTGCCGAAACCGGAGATCACCGGCTGCACCGGGGCCGTCGGGTCGGTCACCGTCACCTGGTCGGCGGTCGCGTCGCCCTACCCGTTCACCTACCGGGCGGTGGTGACCGAGACGGGGCAGGTCCTCACCGTCACCGGGACGGGCGGCACCCGCTCGGCGCGGTACCCGACGGCGCAGCTCGGGATCAACACGACCCACACCGTCGCGATCACGGCGGTGCTGCCGACCACGCCGTCGTGGGTGTCGGCACCGGCGAACCAGACCGTCCGGATCGGGCTGCTGGGCCTCGCCCCCGCGTGCGGCGCCGCCGGCTGACCACCGGCCCGCCACGCGAACGGCCCCTGACCGGATGTCCGCTGGTCAGGGGCCGTTCGACGAGGTGGTGGCGGGTCCAGGATTCGAACCTGGGTAGCTTTCGCGACGGATTTACAGTCCGCTCCCATTGGCCGCTCGGGCAACCCGCCGGTGCGCCGTGGCGCGGCGATCAGCATACGACAGCGAGGAGCCGGGCCCCGCGGGGCCCCGGTGGAGGAGGACCGATGGCCGACCCGTCGTTCGACGTCGTGAGCAAGGTCGACCGGCAGGAGGTCGACAACGCGCTCAACCAGGCGGCGAAGGAGCTGGCGCAGCGCTTCGACTTCCGCGGTACCGGCACCGGCATCAGCTGGGCGGGTGAGGAGGCGGTGACGATCGAGTCGGAGACCGAGGAGCGGGCCCGCGCGGCCGTCGACGTCTTCAAGGACAAGCTGGTCAAGCGCAACATCTCGCTCAAGGCCTTCGAGGCCGAGGAGCCGGCGGTGTCCGGGAGGACCTACCGGGTGCGCGGCAAGATCCTCCAGGGCATCGCCGCGGACAAGGCCAAGGAGATCAGCAAGGCGATCCGCGACGAGAAGCTCAAGGGCGTGCAGGCCCAGATCCAGGGCGACCAGCTGCGGGTGTCGGGCAAGAAGCGCGACGACCTGCAGGCCGTGATCGCCCTGCTCAAGGCCCGCGACTTCGGGATAGCGCTGCAGTTCGTCAACTACCGGTGATCCGACGGGTGACGTCCCGGGCACGATAGTTCTGCGGCGTTGTCCCGGCCCGCGCGTCGGCCTTACGCTGTCCGCGGGCCGGACCCCCGATGCACCGCCGTCCGGGCGGGTGCCGGGTGCCCCGCTCGCGGTACCGGCGATCGGGGGCGGGTGGGTGCTGACGGTGGCGCGCGTCGTGCAGCACGGCGAGGTGGAGCGGGACGGGCTGACCCTCGTCGTGCAGGGCGACGTGCCGTCGGCCCGGGTCGGGGTCGTCGGCGACCTGGACATCTCCACGGCGCCGCGGCTCGCCGCGCACTTGGCGGCGCTGCGCCGCCACGGCTACCGCACCGTCGAGCTGGACCTGTCCCGGTTGACGTTCCTCGGCGCGGCCGGCCTGGCGGTGTTCTGCGAGGGCGCGGCCCAGCTGGGCGCCTGCGGGGGCCACCTGCGGCTGGTGGGGGTGTCGCCGCGCGTGCGCCGGCTCGTGGCGCTCGCGGGGCTCGACGCCGTGCTCGCCGTGGAGGACCCGTCCGGCCCGGCGGTGCCCGCGCCCCGCCGTCCCTGACCGGAGACCGGCCTCAGACGACCAGCTCGGCCCACACCGTCTTGCCGGCCTCGTGCTCCCGGTACCCCCACCGCAGCGCGACGGCGGTGACCAGCCGCAGGCCGCTGATGCGCCCCACCACGAAGTTCGGCGCGCGGGCCGGCACGCCGACGCGGCCGTCGGCAACGGCCACGTGCAGCAGCGGGCCCTGCAGCCGGACGGAGAGCCGGAAGGGTGTCCGGGCGTGCACGACGACGTTCTCCAGCAGCTCGGTGACGACCAGCAGGGCGTCCTCGGCGACCTCGGTGCGCAGCTCCCACCGGGCCAGCAGGCGCTCGAGCTCGCGGCGGACGTCGACCGCGGCCTCGACGGACGGCGCCCCGACCCACTCCGCGTGCTGCACCCTGCCCCGCCCGGTACGCCGACACCTCGGACCCGGAACGCGTTCGCGCCGTACCCCGCGCATACGCCTCCTGTCGGTCCCGCCGGCGGACCGGCCTTCGGCGGCGGGTAGCCCGCCGCCCGGCGTCCAAACAGCACCCGCGGTGGCGGCGCGCCCACGGGCGGCAGGCGCCGGGCACGGGGCGGCACCGGCGGCGCACGGCGTCGCGCCGAGGAGCCCCCCGTCCGGGGACCGCACTACGCCCGCCGGCCGCCGCGGGCCATCGCCTCGAGGCGGGCGATGCGGTCCGCCAGCGGCGGGTGCGTGGCGAACAGGCGCGGGAGCGCGCCCGCGCGGAACGGGCTGGCGATCATCAGGTGGCCCTGGGCGACGAGCTGGGGCTCGGGGGGCAGGGGGGCGCGCTGCGTGCCGGCCTCCAGCTTGCGCAGCGCCGAGGCCAGGGCCAGCGGGTCCCGGGTGAGCGCGGCGCCGCTCGCGTCGGCCTGGTACTCCCGCGACCGGCCCACCGCCATCTGCACCACCCCGGCGGCGACCGGGGCGAGCAGCGCGAGGAGCACCGCGGCGAACGGGTTCGGGCGCTCGTCGTCCCCGTCGCCGAACAGGCCGGCGAACATCGCCAGGTTCGCCAGGTACCCGATCATCGCCGCCAGCGCCCCCGCGACGGAGGAGATGAGGACGTCGCGGTTGAACACGTGGCTGAGCTCGTGCCCGAGCACGGCGCGCAGCTCGCGCTCGTCGAGCAGCGCCAGCAGACCGGTGGTGGCGCAGACCGCGGCGTGGCGCGGCCCGCGGCCCGTCGCGAAGGCGTTCGGGGCGGCCGTCGGGCTGATGTAGAGCCGCGGCACCGGCTGCCGCGCGGCCCGGGCCAGCTCCCGGACGATCCGGTGCATCACCGGGGCCTCGGGCTCGCTGACGGGCCGGGCGTGCATCGCGCGCAGGGCGAGCCGGTCCGAGCGGAAGTAGGCGTAGCCGTTGACCCCGAGCGCCACGACCACCGCGACCAGCAGGCCGCCGCGGCCGAAGAGCGAGCCGACCAGCAGCACCAGCGCGCCCAGCGCGCCGAGCAGCACGGCGGTCCGCAGACCGTTCAGGTGGCCCACAGCCGTCCTTCCCGTCCTCGCCCGTCGGAGCCGGGAGCCCGCGCCCCACCGGCTCCCGCCCGGGGAACGAACCGCGTCGCGGGGGTGTTCCTGCTGGTGTCCGGACGCGCACCCCGCCGGACGCGACGACGGCCGTGACGTCCGTCCTCGAGACTTGTGACGTCCGCAGGGCGGAGGGGTGGCGGTGCGAAACGAAGGGTTAACCTCGAAGCGTTGAGAACCTCACGGCGACCCGGGGACCGGCCTGACACGATGACCTCCGACACCACCGCTGCTGCGCACCCCGCCCGCGAGGTGGTCGCCCGGGACCGGGTGGTCATCCGCTTCGCCGGCGACTCCGGGGACGGCATGCAGCTCACCGGCGACCGGTTCACCTCGGAGACGGCGTCGTTCGGCAACGACCTGTCGACGCTCCCGAACTTCCCCGCCGAGATCCGCGCCCCCGCCGGCACCCTGCCCGGCGTCTCGTCGTTCCAGCTGCACTTCGCCAACTACGACATCCTCACCCCGGGCGACCGTCCGGACGTCCTGGTGGCGATGAACCCGGCCGCGCTCAAGGCGAACGTCGCGGACCTGCCCGCGGGCGGGGTGCTGATCGTCAACACCGACGAGTTCACGAAGCGGAACCTGACGAAGGTCGGCTACGCCGCGAACCCGCTGGAGGACGGCTCGCTGGAGCGCTTCACCGTGCACCCGGTCGCGATGGCCACGCTGACGCGCGGCGCGCTGGAGGAGACGGGGCTGCCCAAGAAGGACGCGGAGCGGGCGAAGAACATGTTCGCCCTCGGGCTGCTGTCGTGGATGTACCACCGGCCCACCGAGGGCACCGAGCGCTTCCTGCGGGAGAAGTTCGCCAAGCGCCCGGAGCTGGCCGAGGCGAACGTGCTCGCCTTTCGCGCCGGCCATGCCTACGGCGAGACCACCGAGTCCTTCGCGGTGACCTACGAGGTCGCCCCGGCCCCGCTGCCCGCCGGCACGTACCGGCAGATCACCGGGAACGTGGCGCTGGCCTACGGGATCGTGGCGGCCGGCGCGCTGACCGGGCTGCCGGTATTCCTCGGCTCGTACCCGATCACCCCGGCCAGCGACATCCTGCACGAGCTCTCCCGGCACAAGGGCCTCGGCGTGACGACGTTCCAGGCCGAGGACGAGATCGCCGGCGTCGGCGCCGCGCTGGGGGCGGCGTTCGGCGGAGCGCTGGGCGTCACCACGACGTCCGGGCCGGGGATCGCGCTCAAGAGCGAGACGATCGGGCTGGCCGTCGCCCTGGAGCTCCCGCTGCTGGTCATCGACGTGCAACGCGGGGGCCCGTCGACCGGCCTGCCCACCAAGACCGAGCAGGCGGACCTGCTCCAGGCGATGTTCGGCCGCAACGGCGAGGCGCCGCTGCCGATCCTCGCCCCCCGCTCGCCGGGCGACTGCTTCGACACCGTGCTGGAGGCCGTGCGGATCGCGGTGACGTACCGGACGCCGGTGATGCTGCTCTCCGACGGGTCGGTCGCGAACGGCTCGGAGCCCTGGCGCGTGCCGGACGTCGCCACCCTCCCGCGCACGGACCCGGGGTTCGCCACCGGGCCGAACTCCCCGGACGGCACCGAGTTCTGGCCCTACCGGCGCGACGACGACACGCTCGCCCGGCCGTGGGCCGTCCCCGGTACGCCGGGGCTCGAGCACCGGATCGGCGGCCTGGAGAAGGCGGACGGCCGCGGCGCGATCTCCTACGACCCGGACAACCACGACCGGATGGTCCGGCTGCGCGCGGCCAAGATCGCCGGCGTCGCCGTGCCCGACGTCGAGGTCGACGACCCGACCGGGGACGCGGAGCTGCTGGTGCTCGGCTGGGGGTCGACCTACGGGCCGATCGGCGCCGCCGCCCGGCGCGTCCGCCAGCTCGGCCACCCCGTCGCGACGGCGCACCTGCGCCACCTCAACCCGCTGCCCGACAACCTGGGCGACGTCCTGCGCCGCTACCGCCGGGTGCTGGTGCCGGAGATGAACCTCGGCCAGCTCGCGCTGCTGCTGCGCGGCCACTACCTGGTCGACGTGCAGAGCTACACCAAGGTCGCCGGGTTGCCCTTCCGCGCCGAGGAGCTGCAGGACGTCCTCCTCGCCCACCTGGGGCACCTCGACGAGCCCGCCACCCCCACCGGAGCGAACGCATGACCGCCCTGCACCACGGCACCTCCCCCGCGACGGACCTGGGGCTGCCGACGATCGGCGGCCTCGACGGCGTGCCGACCACCGACGCGAAGCAGTCCGCCCGGGACTACACCAGCGACCAGGAGGTCCGCTGGTGCCCCGGCTGCGGGGACTACGCCGTGCTCGCCGCCGTCCGGCAGTTCCTGCCCACGCTGGGCATCCGGCGCGAGAACACCGTCTTCGTCTCCGGCATCGGCTGCAGCTCCCGGTTCCCGTACTACCTGAACACCTACGGGATGCACTCGATCCACGGCCGCGCCCCGGCCATCGCCACCGGCCTGGCCGTGACGCGCCCGGACCTGTCGGTGTGGGTCGTCACCGGCGACGGCGACGCGCTGTCGATCGGCGGGAACCACCTGATCCACGCGCTGCGCCGCAACGTCAACCTCAAGATCCTGCTGTTCAACAACCGGATCTACGGGCTGACGAAGGGCCAGTACTCGCCGACGTCGGAGGAGGGCAAGGTCACCAAGTCCACCCCCCTGGGCTCGGTGGACCATCCCTTCAACCCGATCTCGGTGGCGCTGGGCGCCGAGGCGACGTTCGTCGGGCGCGCGCTGGACTCCGACCGCAAGGGCCTCACGGCCGTCCTGCAGGCCGCCGCCGAGCACCGCGGCACCGCGCTGGTCGAGATCTTCCAGGACTGCCCGATCTTCAACGACGGCAGCTTCGACGTGCTGCGCCGCGGCGACGAGGCCGCGTCGCGGGTGATCCCGCTGGCCCACGGCGAGCCGATCCGGTTCGGCCCCGCCGGGGACGACGGGCTGGGGACCTACGCGGTCGTCCGCGAGGGCTTCGGGCTGCGGGTCGCCAAGGCGGACGAGGTCGCGGCCGACCAGGTCGTCGTGCACGACGCGACGGACCACGAGCTGGCCTTCGCGCTGTCGCGGCTGTCGGACCAGGACCTCACCCACACGGTGACGGGCGTGTTCCGCGACGTCGCGCGCACGACCTACGACGACGCCACCCGCGAGCAGGTGCGCCGGGCCGTCGACGACGCCCGGGGCAAGCCGGCGGGTGACCTGCAGGCGATGCTGCAGGGCCGGGACACCTGGACGGTCGTCGGCTGACCCGGAGGTCCCGGGACACCCGCCGGGCGGAGCGCCTGCGGGCGGATCCCCCCCGACCCCCGTTTGTTACGTCCGCGTTAAAGACCTGATCACGGGGCTGGTACCCGCTCGGGCGTCGCTCACAATGGGCGCTCGCGCCGCGCCCGACCGCAACGCGGGCCGGGCGCGCGAGGATCGGAGCGGCATGGCGGCACCAGGGGCGACCCCCGGACTGATGGCGGAGCTGTTCCGGCGCAAGCCGGTGCGGTCGGGCGAGGGCGGGCACGCGGCGGGCGAGCACGGCGATCACCTCGTGCGCACGATCGGCACCTTCCAGCTGACGATGTTCGGCGTCGGGGCGACGGTCGGCACGGGCATCTTCTTCGTGCTGTCGTCGGCGGTGCCCGAGGCCGGTCCCGCGGTGATCGTCTCCTTCGTGCTGGCCGGGATCGCCGCCGGGCTGGCGGCGATCTGCTACGCCGAGATGGCCTCGTCGGTGCCGGTGTCGGGCAGCACGTACTCCTACGCGTACGCGACGCTCGGCGAGATCGTCGCCATGGGCGTTGCGGCGTGCCTGCTGCTGGAGTACGGCGTGTCGACGGCGGCGGTCGCGGTCGGCTGGAGCGGCTACCTGAACGAGGCGATCCGCAACCTCACCGGCGCCGAGCTGCCGCACGCGATCCTCGCGGCGCCGTGGGACGAGGACCCGGGAGTGATCAACCTGCCGGCCGTCGTGCTGGTGGGGCTGTGCATGCTGCTGCTGATCCGCGGGGCGAGCGAGTCGGCCCGGGTCAACGCCATCATGGTCGTGATCAAGCTGGCGGTGCTGGCGATGTTCATCGTGGTGGCGCTGACGGCGTTCCAGAGCGACCGGTTCGCCGACTTCGCCCCGATGGGGAGCGCCGGCGTCGCGACGGCCGCGGGCACGATCTTCTTCTCGTTCATCGGTCTCGACGCCGTGTCCACCGCGGGCGACGAGGTCAAGGACCCGCAGCGGACGATGCCGCGCGCCCTGATCGCCGCCCTGCTGATCGTCATCACCTTCTACGTGCTGGTGGCCTTCGCGGCCATCGGCACGCAGCCGTGGCAGGAGTTCGAGGGCCAGTCGGAGGCGGGCCTGGCCCAGATCCTGCAGAACGTCACCGGGACGCCGGTCTGGGCGACGATCCTGGCCCTCGGCGCCGTCGTCTCGATCTTCTCGGTGACGCTGGTGACCCTGTACGGGCAGACGCGCATCCTGTTCGCGATGGGCCGCGACGGCATGCTGCCGCGGATGTTCGCCCGGGTCAGCCCGCGCACCCAGACCCCGGTGCAGAACACGGTCGTCGTGTCGATCGTGGTGGCGATCCTCGCCGCGCTCGTGCCCCTGGACTACCTGATCGACGTGGTGTCGATCGGCACGCTCACCGCGTTCGTCGTCGTGTCGATCGGCGTGATCATCCTGCGCCGCCGCGAGCCCGACCTGCCGCGCGGGTTCAAGGTGCCCGGCTACCCGGTCACGCCCGTCCTGTCCGTGCTCGCGTGCGCCTACATCCTCGCCAGCCTGCACTGGTACACGTGGGTGATCTTCATCGCCTGGGTGGCCGTCTTCCTCGTGTTCTACCTGCTCTACGGGCGCAAGCACTCCGTGCTGGGCCGGGAGCGGGGCGAGGAGACGGGCCGGTGACGGTCGTCGTCGGCTACATCCCGCACCGCGGCGGGCGGGGTGCGCTCGACCTCGGCCTGCAGCTCGCGCACGCGCGCGCCGAGCCGATGGTCGTGGTCACCGTCGTCCCCCGGCAGTGGACGACGCCGTCGCTGGCCCGGATCGACGCCGAGTACGCCGAGTACGCCCGGCAGGTCGGCGAGGAGGCCGAGAAGCAGGCGCGGGACTACCTCACCGACACGAGCGTGTCCGTGGCGACCTCCTACCGCGCGACCCCGGGCCGCTCGGTGTCGTCCGCGCTGGTCGCGGCGGTCGAGGAGCTGGGCGCGAGCACGCTGGTGATCGGGTCGTCGGCGGACGGGCCCGAGGGCCGGATCGTCTTCGGCGCGACGGCGGACAAGCTGCTGCACTCCTCCCCCGTGCCCCTGGCGATCGGCCCGCGCGGGTACCGCTCCGTCGCCGCCGCCGGGTTCACCCGGCTGACCTGCGCGTTCTCCGACAACCCGGCGTCGGCGCGGGTGGTCGCCCGGGCGGGCGAGCTGGCGGAGCAGCTCGGCGCACCGCTGCGCGTGGCGAGCTTCGGCGTGCGCAACGCGACGATGTACCCCCCGGAGGTGGGGCTGACGGCCGAGGACTCGGTGCTCGACTCGTGGGCCGCCCAGGCCACCGCGGCGCAGCGGCAGCTGGTCGACGACGGGATCGTGGCCGCGGACGTGCCGTGCGTGATCGGGACGGGCGCGGGGTGGGTCGAGTCGGTCGGGAGCGTCGAGTGGCAGCGCGACGAGCTGCTCGCCGTGGGCTCGTCGGGGGTCGGGCCGCTGGCCCGGGTGTTCCTGGGTTCGCGCGCGGGGAAGCTGATCCGGGCGTCGCCGGTGCCGGTGCTCGTGCTGCCCGCCTGAGTCGTCGCCCGGCGGTCCGCCGCCCGGACCGGCCCCGCGGCGCGGGTGCCCCGCCCGCCTCACCGGGCGGCCGGGACGCCCCTCGCCGCGCGCATCACGGCGTCCGCGGCCAGCTCGCCCGCGGCGACGCAGACCCGCACCGCGCTGCCGCAGTTGACGGCGAGCAGCGTCGGCTCGCCGGGCGCGGTGGCGACGTGCGGCAGCTTGTCCGCCCAGTCCCGCCCCCACAGGATGCGCTCTGGCCGGGCGGGGGCGAGGAAGGGCAGGGCGTCGGCGAGGCCGGCCGCGAGCAGCTCCGCCCAGTGGTCCACCGGGCCGGTCGCGTCGTCGTCGGCGACGAGGCCCTCCTGCCCCACCACCACCCGCAGGCCCTCGTCGAACTGCTTGACGAACGCGTAGGCGCTCCCGCCGCCGACGTGGACGACGGTGTGGGGCAGGTCCGCGCGGTCCGCGTCGACGGGCAGGTCGAGCACGAACAGCTGGCGCTTCTCCAGCCGGCGCGGCAGGCCGGGCAGGAGGTCGGGGTTGCCGGCGCCGAGGGCGAGCAGCACGACGCCCGCGTCGACGGCACCACGCTCGCCGCGCACCGTCCACCCCGCGCCCCGGCGCACCACGGCGTGGACCCGGCCGACGTCCACCCGGGCGACGCCGCCGGCCTCGGCCTGCCGCACGAGGTCCGCCACCACGTCCCCGCTCGCCACGTTCAGCGCCGGGACGAGCACGCCCCGGGCGAGGATCAGGTACGGCGTCCGGCGGACCCGGATCGGCGCCCCCGCCTCGACCCGCGCGAGGATCGCGTCCGCGGTGCGGCGGATCAGGTCGGCCTTGACCGGGTCGGGGCGGTACCAGCAGATGCTTCCGCCGGAGTTGCGCCACGTCGCACGCTCGTCGCCGCCGTCGACGAGCACGACCTCGCCGACGGCCCGTCGGGTCAGCGCCAGGGCGGTGGCGGCGCCGAGGGGCCCCGCGCCCACCACGGCGACCGGCAACCCCATGCGCGCTCCCTGCCTGGGCCCGACCGACGACCCGCCCAGCATGCCGGGCCCCGAGCGGACGGGCTAGCCGTCGTGACCGAGGACCCGCACCGACAGGCAGGTCACGCAGCCCTCGAGCTTCTCGAACTCGGTGATCGGCACCGGGACGACGTCGAGCCCGCGCCCGCGCAGCAGCGCGGCGGTGCGCGGGGCGTCCGCGGACATGACCACGGCGCCGCCGCCGAGGTCGACGACGGCCGTGCCGTGCTCCTCCGGGACGACGAGCCCGGGAGGCAGCGGGGCGTCCGCGTCGTGCCCCAGCACGGTGCCGTCGGGGAGGGCCGTCACCGCCGACTTGAGGTGCAGGACCGCCGTGACCGGTACCGGCACGACCGTCAGGCCGCGCGGTCCGACGAGCGCGGCCAGCTGTGCCGTGCCCGCGGCGTTCGTCCGGGCGCTGCGCCCGACGTACACGGTGCGCCCGACCTGGAGCACGTCGCCCCCGTCGAGCGTGGCCGGCGCCTCCAGGCGCGCGACCCGCAGGTCCGGGCCGTCGGGGTCGCCGGCGAGCGCCTCGACGGCCCGGGCCACCGACGCGACCTCTCCCCGCCGCGACGCCGCGCCCGGGCGCGTGAGCACCGCCAGCCCCCCGCCGTCGGGGTCGGGGAACACGACCACCGTGTCCTCAACGAACACGCCGTCCGGGTGCTCGTCGGCCGGCTCGACCTCGGTGACGACCCACCCGCGGTCCGCGAACGCCGCGACGTAGCCCTCCCACTGGCGCCGCGCGAGGTCGGGGTCGACGGGTGTGCGGTGGATGTGGGTCAGCTCGCCGTCGGCGAGGCGCGGCGACGGGCGGCGGACCAGCAGGCGCGGGGACACGGGTCCCATCCTGGCCCGGCGGGTCGGTGCTACCCGCCCGTCTGCGGGTCGATCTCGGTGGGGACCCCGCGTTCGAGCCAGCGGACGCGCCGGGCCGTCCCGTCGGGGGCGCGGCAAGGGGCCGGTGGCCGGGAAGCGGACGCCGCCGAGGTGCAGGACGGCCGTGTCCACGGTGAAGCGCCGGGCCACCTCCCGGACCCCGGCGCAGAGCACGGTGTCCCCGGAGATCCACAGCTCGTGCTCGACCCGACCGGGCCGCGCCACGGCGAACCCGACGACGTCGCCGACGAGCGCGCGCGACAGCGGTGG
>DASVUG010000207.1:0-7485 GCA_036387155.1 Pseudonocardia sp.
GGCCACGAGCCCGACGCCCGTGGCCACTTCGGCCGCTACGGCGGCCGGTTCGTCCCCGAGGCACTGGTCGCGGCGCTGGACGAGCTGTCCACCGCGTACGAGAAGGCCCGCCGGGACGACGACTTCCTCGGCGAGCTGAACCGGCTGCAGCGCGACTACACCGGCCGCCCGTCCCCGCTGACGGACGCCTTCCGGCTGTCGGAGCACGCCGGCGGCGCGCGGATCCTGCTCAAGCGCGAGGACCTGAACCACACCGGCTCGCACAAGATCAACAATGTGCTGGGCCAGGCCCTGCTCACGAAGCGGATGCTGGGCAAGAAGCGGGTCATCGCCGAGACGGGCGCGGGCCAGCACGGCGTCGCGACGGCCACGGCGTGCGCGCTGTTCGGCCTGGAGTGCACGGTCTACATGGGCGAGGTCGACACCGAGCGCCAGGCGCTCAACGTCGCCCGGATGCGGCTGCTCGGCGCCACCGTCGTCCCGGTGAAGACCGGCTCGCGGACGCTCAAGGACGCCATCAACGAGGCCCTGCGCGACTGGGTCACGAACGTCGACACCACGCACTACCTCTTCGGCACCGTCGCCGGGGCGCACCCGATCCCCACCATGGTCCGCGACTTCCACCGCGTCATCGGGCTGGAGGCCCGCGACCAGGTGCGCGAGCGCACCGGGGGGCTGCCCGACGCCGTCGCGGCGTGCGTCGGGGGCGGGTCGAACGCCATCGGGATCTTCCACGCGTTCCTCGACGACGCGGGCGTGCGGCTCTTCGGGTTCGAGCCCGGCGGGGACGGCGTGGAGACCGGACGGCACGGCGCGACGCTGTCGCAGGGCACACCCGGCGCCCTGCACGGGGCGATGAGCTACCTGCTGCAGGACGACGACGGCCAGACGGCCGAGTCGTACTCCATCTCGGCCGGGCTGGACTACCCCGGCGTCGGGCCGGAGCACGCCCTGCTCAAGGACCTCGGGCGGGCGGAGTACCGGCCGATCACCGACGCCGAGGCGATGGACGCCTTCGCGCTGCTGTGCCGCACCGAGGGGATCATCCCCGCCATCGAGTCGGCCCACGCCATCGCCGGGGCGGTGCAGCTGGGCCGCGAGCTCGGGCCCGGCGCGGTGATCCTGGTGAACCTGTCCGGGCGCGGCGACAAGGACGTCGACACCGCTGCCCGCTGGTTCGGGATGCTCGGCGACGAGAGCGCGCAGGCCGCGGACGGCACGGCCGTCGCCGAGGCCTCCCTGGCCGGGCCCGGCGCGGACGCGCCGGCGGACCGGCCGAGCGGGGAGGTCCCCGACGACGCCCCCCGGTCGTCCGCCGACCCGGGCTCCCGGACGGAGGGGATCCAGTCGTGACCGACCGCGCGAACGAGCTGCCCGGCACGGCGCGCCCGCGCCGTGCCGACCTCGCCGGGCGAAGGGCTGCGGCGAGCGTGTCCGACGTCTTCGCCCGGTGCGCCGCCGAGGGGCGCGGCGCCCTCGTCGGCTACCTGCCCGCCGGCTACCCCACCGTCGACGACTCGGTGGCGCTGCTCACCGCCGCGGCCGAGGGCGGCTGCGACCTGCTCGAGATCGGTGTCCCGTACTCGGACCCGGTCATGGACGGCCCGACCATCCAGGCCGCCGCGGACACCGCCCTGCGCGCCGGCTTCCGGCTCCGCGACGTGTTCACCGTCGTGGAGCGGGTCGCCGCCGCCGGGGGAGCGGCCGTGGTGATGACCTACGTCAACCCCGTGCTGCGCTACGGCGTCGAGGCCTTCGCCCGCGACCTCGCCTCCGCCGGCGGCCTCGGCGCGATCACCCCGGACCTCATCCCCGACGAGGCCGACGAGTGGCTCGCCGCCGCCGAGGCGCACGGCCTGGACCGGATCTTCCTCGTCGCGCCGTCGTCCACCGAGGAGCGCATCGCCGCGACGGCCGCCGCGAGCAGCGGGTTCCTCTACGCCACCTCGACGATGGGGGTCACCGGGGCGCGCGCCACGGTGGACTCCGCCGCCGAGCGGATCGTCGCCCGCTGCCGCCCGCACACGGACCTGCCCATCGGCGTCGGGCTCGGCATCCGCTCCGGGGAGCAGGCCGCGGAGGTCGCCGCGTTCGCGGACGCGGCGATCGTCGGTGCGGCGCTGGTCAGCGCGGCCGGGAACGGCGGCACGGCCGGGGTGCGCACGCTCGCGGGCGAGCTCGCGGCCGGCGTCGCCCGCGCGGGACGGCCCGCCCCGGCGCGCGGCTGAGCCGTGACCGACCGGGCCGCTCCCGATCGCGCCGCTCCCGACCGCGCCGGGCTCCTGCGCCGCTACCGCGAGCTGGTGCTCGACGAGCTGCCGCGCCGGGCGCGGGCCGGGCGGTGGGTGGTCGTGAACGACCACTGCTTCGGGCGGATCGTGCTGGACCACGCCGTCGGCGGCCGCTGGTACGACGTGCTGGACCGCCGGCGCTCCCCGGCCTTCGCGCAGCTCGACGACGAGCGGCTGGCCGCGGCGGTCGCGCTCGCCGAGCGCATCGCGGCCGAGGGCGACCCGCTGCTGCGCGGGTTGGACGCGCAGAGCCTCGCCTGGCGCGGGAAGCCGGCCAAGCCCGGGTCGTGATCGCCGCGACCGGTGCGACAGCCGCACCGGTGCGGCTGCGGCACCGCCTGCGGCGATCGTGCGCGCCGGCCGGGCCGCACGGGCGGGTGGTGCGGGCGGAACCGTCGGCGGCCGGCGATACGGTGGGTCCGTGAGTGTCGACGCGGGCGGACTGGTCCTCGCCTACCTGCCCAGCCCCTCGCGCGGGGTCTGGATGATCGGTCCCGTACCGATCCGCGCGTACGCGCTGTGCATCATCGCCGGGATCGTCGTCGCGGTGCTGTGGGGCGAGCGGCGGTTCGTGGCGCGCGGGGGCGAGCCGGGCACGGTCACGGACGTCGCGGTGTTCGCGGTGCCGTTCGGCCTGGTCGGCGGCCGCCTCTACCACGTGCTGACGGACTGGCAGACCTACTTCGGCCCCGGCGGGAACCCCACCGACGCGCTGCGCATCTGGCACGGCGGCCTCGGCATCTGGGGGGCGGTCGCGCTCGGCGCGGTCGGCGCCTGGATCGGCTGCCGCCGGCACCGGGTCCCCCTGCCGTTCTTCGCCGACGCGGTCGCGCCCGGCATCGTCACCGCCCAGGCCATCGGCCGGCTCGGGAACTGGTTCAACCAGGAGCTGTACGGCGGCCCGACGACGCTGCCGTGGGGTCTGGAGATCTACCGCCGGGTGGACCCGGCGACGGGCATCACGGACTCCCTGACCGGCGTCGCCCTCGACCGGACGCCCGTCGCGATCGTGCAGCCGACGTTCCTCTACGAGCTGCTGTGGAACCTGCTGGTCGCCGCGGTGGTCGTGTGGGCCGACCGGCGGTTCCGCCTCGGCCACGGGCGCGCCTTCGCGACCTACGTCGCGGGCTACACGCTCGGCCGGTTCTTCATCGAGCTGCTGCGCACGGACCCGGCGACGCGCGTGTTCGGCGGCATCCGGATCAACGTCGTGGTCGCCGCCGTCGTGTTCGTCGGCGCCGTGGTCTACCTGGCCGTCGTCCGCAAGCGGCGCGAGGTGCCCCCGTTCGACCGCCGCCGCCCGCGGGACGGCTCCGAGCCGGCCCTCGCCGAGCTCGGCGGCGAGTCCGACGCCGGGGCCGCTGGGGGGCTCGACGCGGAGGAGCACGCGCGGCGCCAGCACGCGGTGGCCGAGCACCCGGTGGCCGAGCACACGGAAGCCGAGCACGCGGGGTCCGAGCACGCGTCCGGCCCGGCCGTACCCGAGCACGCCGAGGCGGAGCACGCCGGGCCCGAGCACGCCGAGGGCGAGCACGCCGGGGTCGGGCACACCGGGCCCGAGCACGCCGGGGTCGAGCACGCCGGGCCCGAGCACGCCGGGGTCGAGCACGCCGGACCCGAGGGCACCGGGCGGCCCGAGCACGGCGAGCCCGCGCACGTCCCGTCCGGGCCCCTCGCGGCCGGCACCGGCGCATCCAGCGCGAGCGCGTCGGAGACCGCGGTCTTGGGGGCCGTCGCGTCGGGGGCCGTCGCGTCCCCCCAGCCCGCGACGGCCCGCGCCGCGGGCGGCCCGCGCCCCGCATCGGTGGTCCCGCCGGAGGAGGCGACGCAGCAGATGGCGGCGGCCCACCCGTCCACCGGCACGCCGCCCCCCGCGGCCCCGCCGGCCGCGCCGCTGCCGCCCACCGAGCGGTTGCCCGTCGTCCCGGCGGTGCCCGCGGCGGCCGGCCCGGTCCGGTCGGCGCCCGCCGCGCCCCTCGCGGCGCCCACGGCGCCGCTCCCGGCGTCCGCCGGCCCGGCGGCGTCCCCGGCTCCGCCCGCCGCGGTCCCCCCGGCGGCTGCGTCCCCGGCGGCCGCGGCCCCGGCGGCCGCTGTGCCGGAGGAGGCCCGCACCGAGGGGGTCGACACGGACGTGGTCCGGGCGGGGGGTGCGACCCGCAGGTCGGGACCCGCGCACCCGGCCGGCGAGCACGTCCCCGCCCGGCCGGACGACGCCCCGTCGCCCGGGGCCCCGGCTCAGGAGGCCCCGTCGCAGGGGACCCCGGCGCAGGAGGTCCCGACAGAGGTTGTCCCGACGGAGGTTGTCCCGACCGAGGTTGCCCCGACGCGGGAGGGCCCGGCGCAGGCGGCCCCGACGCCCGAGGCAGCCCCACCCCGCGCTCCCGGACCGGCAGGAACCGCACCGACAGCAACCGCCCCGGCGGACGGCGCTCCGGCGGCATCCGCGTCGCCGGCCCCGGCGTCCCCGGGCGCCGCACCGGCTTCCCCGGCACCGCAGGCCGGCGTCTCGGCGGGCCCGGCATCGCAGGCCGGCGCAGCGGCGGCCCCGACATCGCAAGCCGGCGCAGCGGCGGCCCCGGCACCGCAGGCCGGGGTGTCGCTGGCCCCGGCGGGAGCGGTGCGGACGCCCGCCGCGTCGGCCCCGCCGTCGGACCCGTCGGCGGTGTCCGCCTCCGGGAGCTCCGCCCGCCCGTTGCCGCCGGCCGCCTCCCAGGTCGCGCCCGAGACCGGGACCGCGGTCCTGCCCGAGACCACGACCCCCGCGCCACCCGACCCCGTGACCGAGGCGCTGCCCCGGGTCCCGCCCGCGGTCGGGGTCCCGACGCGCTCACCGCATGCCGGGGCTCGGGACACCGGCCCGGGGGAAGCGCCCGCGGACCAGGCCCGTCCGGAGCAGTCCCCGCCGGACCAGGCCGGTCCGGGGCAGGCCCGTCCCGATCAGGCCCGTCCGGAGCGGGCCGGGGCGGAGCAGGCGCGTGCGGAGCAGGTCCCGCCCGCGGCGAGCGCGCCGCCGCTGCCCCCCGCGACCCCGCTGCCGCCCGCACCCGCGTCGCTGTTCGAGCCCGTCACGCCGTCGGACGAGCCGCCGGCCGGGGGGCGGTCCGCGCGCCGGCCCGTACCTGCCGACGCCGGTATCGACACCCGCCCGGACGGCACGGCGTGACCAGCGCGCCATGACGGGCCCGGACACGGCCGCGGGCGGGTTCACCGGGTTCGGCGAGGGCGCGGTCGAGTTCTACGACGGCCTGCTCGCCGACAACAGCAAGGCCTACTGGACCGACCACCGCGCCGTGTACGAGCGCGACGTGCTCGCGCCCATGAAGGCGCTGCTGGCGGCCCTGGAGCCCGAGTTCGGGTCCGGCAAGATCTTCCGGCCCTACCGGGACGTCCGCTTCGCCCGCGACAAGAGCCCCTACAAGACGGCCTGCGGCGCGACCGTCGGGCCGTTCTACGTGCAGGTCTCCGCCGAGGGGCTGCTGGTGGCGGGCGGGGGCTACCAGTGGGCGCCCGACCAGGTGGCGCGCTACCGCACCGCCGTGGACGACGAGCGGCGCGGCGCGGACCTGCAGGCCCGGCTCGCCGCCGTCACCGCCGCCACCGTCGACGGCGTCGCTGTCGAGGTGGCCGGCGACCGGCTGGCCACCCGGCCCCGCGGCGTCGCCCCCGACCACCCCCGGCTGGACCTGCTGCGCCACCGCAGCCTCTACGCGCACTGCGCCTGGCCGCCGGACGACGCCCTGCACGAGCCGGTCACCCGGGAGCGGGTGGCGGGGGCCTGGCGGGCCGTGCGCCCGCTCACGGACTGGCTCGCCGACCACGTCGGGTAGGGGTGCCCGGCGGGTCGATCGGCGCCCTGCGCGGTGCGGGTCCACCGGCACGCCCGGTTCACCGCGCCGACCCGCGGTCGTCGCCGACCCGTCGGTTCCGCGACTTCCACCGTACGGCGCCACGCCCGGAATCGTTGCAGCCTGCGGGGGTAGGCTCCCGGACGTGAGTCGACGGACCAAGATCGTCTGTACGCTGGGGCCGGCCACGGCGACCCCCGACCGGATCCGGGAGCTGATCCGCGCCGGCATGGACGTGGCGCGCCTGAACTTCAGCCACGGCGACCGGGACGACCACAAGCACGTCTACGACATGATCCGCGCGGCCGCGGACGCCGAGGGACACGCGGTCGGCATCCTCGCCGACCTGCAGGGCCCCAAGATCCGCCTGGGCCGGTTCGCGGCCGGGCCGGTGGAGTGGCGCACCGGCGAGGAGGTGCGGATCACCGTCGACGACGTGCCCGGCACCCACGACCGGGTCTCCACCACCTACAAGGACCTCGCCGCGGACGCCCGTCCGGGCGACCGGCTCCTGGTCGACGACGGCAAGGTGGGCCTGCAGGTCGTCACCGTCGAGGGCAACGACGTCGTCTGCAAGGTCACCGAGGGTGGCCCGGTCAGCGACAACAAGGGCCTGTCCCTGCCGGGCATGAACGTCTCGGTGCCAGCGATGTCGGAGAAGGACATCGCGGACCTGGAGTTCGCCCTGACGCTGCGGGTCGACATCGTCGCCCTGTCGTTCGTGCGCAGCCCGGCCGACATCGACCAGGTCCACAAGATCATGGACGAGGCCGGCTGCCGGCTGCCCGTCATCGCCAAGCTGGAGAAGCCCGAGGCGGTCGACAACCTCGAGGCCATCGTCCTGGCCTTCGACGGCGTCATGGTCGCCCGCGGGGACCTGGGCGTCGAGCTGCCCCTGGAGCACGTGCCGCTGGTGCAGAAGCGGGCCGTCCAGATCGCCCGCGAGAACGCCAAGCCGGTCATCGTCGCCACCCAGATGCTCGACTCGATGATCACCAACTCGCGGCCCACCCGGGCCGAGGCCAGCGACGTGGCGAACGCCGTGCTGGACGGCGCGGACGCCGTGATGCTCTCGGGCGAGACGAGCGTCGGCCGCTACCCGATCAAGTCGGTGAGCACGATGGCCACGATCGTCGAGGCCGTCGAGGCCGGCCCGGCGAACGTGCCGCCGCTCAACCACGTGCCGCGCACCCAGCGCGGCGTGCTCTCCTTCGCCGCCCGGGACATCGGCGAGCGCCTGTCGGCCCGCGCGCTCGTCGCCTTCTCCGTCTCCGGGGACACGGTCCGGCGGCTGGCCCGCCTGCACACCCGGCTGCCGCTGCTGGCCTTCACCCCGCGGCCCGAGACGC